>CALAGB010000520.1 GCA_937891245.1 uncultured Thermomicrobiales bacterium
GCTATCCTCGCGCAGTTGCACGACTTTCGAGAGGTACTCGAGATTGACCTGATGGCAGATGCCGGTTCCCGGTGGAACAACGGAAAAGTTCTCGAAGGCCCGTTGCGCCCAGCGGAGGAGGAGGTAGCGTTCGGTGTTTCGTTCGTATTCCTGCTCGACGTTGCGAGCGAAGGCGAGGGTCGTCCCGAAGGCGTCGACCTGTACTGAGTGGTCGATCACCAGGTCTGCTGTCACAAGCGGATTGATCTTCTTTGGATCGCCACCAAGACGTGCCATAGCGGAACGCATGGCAGAGAGATCGACGACGGCCGGCACACCGGTCAGATCCTGTAGGAGGACGCGGGACGGCAAAAACGGAAATTCCTTGAGTTGGCGCTTGCCCGGCTGCCATCCAGCCAGGTCGCGCACATGACTCTCGGCGAACGGCTCCGTACCGGCGTTGCGCAGCACGTTTTCGAGCAGCACTTTAATGGTATAGGGTAGATGATTGAGGCCGGCCGGAACCTGATCGGCGATCGCCGAGAGGTCGTAATAGGCGACCGAATCGCCCGAACTCATGTTGATAGACCTTCGTGCGCCGAAGGGGTCGAAACTGGCTGACATGCCATCCTCCCTCGTTGAATCCGTGAGTGCCCGGCGTGTACTCCCCAGCCGGAACGGGTGCGAGACGGTCGTTGTTTCGCGGTTCTTCTGCGGCCGCCTTTGCCGCCAGCATACCATGGGTTAGCAGATCGCGGATGCGAACAGAACATGGTGTTCAACTGTTCGTCGCGGGTGGGCGAGCGTGGTGGTAGCATGGCGAGGCTGAAGAAGGGGCAGCCTGATGGTTGATAAGGAACGCTTGCTCTGGTCGCTCGTCGAATGCAGCGAGCAGGTTCGACTGGCGGTCATCGCCGCCGAGCGCAGATCGCTGGCACTGGTGGTGGGGATGGGCGCCGACGGCGCCGAGACGTCAGGGATCGACCGGATCGCCGAGGATGTCGCACTCTCGTTCTTCGATCACCTGGAACTGTCGGTCAATGTCTTAAGCGAAGAGGTTGGATTGGTCGATCGTGGTTCCAGCCTGACCGTGATCGTTGACCCGATTGACGCGACGGCCAACGCGACTGCCTCGGCCGAACTGACCTTTCCCGATCCGTCGGAAACGATGCACCAGCTGGCTCCGGTCGCGCCTCTCTACAGCGGGCAGTTCGGCTTTCCGTTCTACGCATTCAGCGTGGGTGCCATGCAGGACGGCGAGTTGATTGCCGCCTGTGTGCGCAATCTGCCGACCGGCGACCTGTTCACCGCGGTGCGCGGTGGCGGCAGTCGCATGAACGGAGTGCCGATCCGCTGCGAGCCGATCCAGGCGCTCAAAGACGCCTGGATATCGCTCGTTCGTCCGGCCGACGAAGAGGGTCTGCGACGCGCGGCTGGGCTGATTCTCAACTCGGCGCGCATTCGCGTGACCGGTTGTACCGCGCTCGATCTCTGTCTTATCGCGTCCGGGGTGCTGCACGGCTTCGCCAACCCGAACACACACTGGCCGCCGAATTTTGGCGAAAAGGTCGTCGATTACGCCGGTGCGCTGCTCATTCTCGAAGAAGCCGGCGGCGTCACATCCGATCAGTACGGCGAGCCGTTGCCGCTGACGTTCGACCTGCTGGCGCGCGTCATGCCGTTCGCCGCGAGCACTCCGGAGCTGCTCGAAGCGATTCGACAATCAGCACGCTAACGACAAATGCGGATTGCTCGACTACGCTATCGACGACGAATGCACCTGTTCGTCAGAAGTACGGAAGGGAACGCTGATGACGGATTTTACAACGGCCTTCGCGGCGGTCGATGCCAGCGAATCGGAACTGCTCGATCGGCTGCGTGCGGTTATCGGGATTGATACGACCGTGCCGCCGGGTGAGAACTACGACAAGGTCGTCGATGCGGTTGAGCCGGAGTTCAAGAAGCATGGCTTTACCACGACACGGGTCGTCATCCCGCCCGAGAAAGTTGCCCAGATTCCGCTGCCACTCAAAGGCGATCGGGTCAATCTCGTGGCGCGGCTCAACAACGGCAAGCCGCCGCTCTCGGTCTATGCACACATGGATGTGGTGCCGATCGAAGAGGGTTGGGATTTCGATCCGTTCGGCTGCGAGGTCGAGGATGGCCGCGTGTACGGGCGTGGCGTCGCGGACATGAAAGGGACCATCGCTTCGCTCCTGACGGCGCTCGACATCATGCAGCGCGAAGGGTTGGAACCGGTCTGGGATCTGAACGTCCTGCTCTGCACCGACGAAGAGATCGGCGTCTATCCCGGTCTGTACCATCTGGCGCTGGAAGGCTATGCCACGGCGCCGATGCTCTGTATGGAAGGTAGCCAGGATCCGGTGCTGCGCCTTGGCTCGAACGGATCGCTCGACGTGACGATCACCGTCAAGGGCAAGAGTTGCCATTCCGGCGCCAACTACCTCGGCGTCAACGCGCTGGAAGAAGCCGTGCCGGTGATGGTTGAACTGCTTGCGCTGAAAGCGAAGGTCGAGGAGCGGCGTTCGAAGCTGCCGCTGGCGCCCGCGCCGGGCGCGCCGAGCCACCTGCGTCCGATGTTCAACCTCGACATCATCAACGCCGGCGTCAAGTCGAACATTGTGCCGGCCAGCTGCAAGCTGGTGATCAACCGGCGCTTCATTCCGGAAGAAAACGTTGAGGATGTAAAGGCGGAGATCCAGGAAGCGGTCGATCGCGGCATGGAGAAGAGCAAGGCGCTCGATGTCGAAGTTGAGTTCAGTCAGAACTATCCGTCGTACTACCAGAGCGCGACGCACCCGGGCGCGATGCGCTTGCGCGAGGCGCTAAAGCTGGTACAGGGCTATTCCGACGATGACTTCGTTGAGACCGGCTCCGGCGGTTCGACGGACATGGCGTTCATCGCGCAGGTCCTCAAGACGGATGAGATCGCGACGGTCGGGCTTGGCCGCCAGCGCGAAAGCAAGGCGCACGGCAGCAATGAGAGCGTGCGGATCGAGGACGCCAAAGCGCACGTCAAGGAGTTGATCTACTACTTCTGCGCGCCGTTGAGCTAACGACGTATACGTTGATGCCGATGTCGACGCCTGACTCGTTTTCGAACGAGGAACCGACCCTACCGGATCTGCTCGCAACCGGGCTGCGTGTCGTCTTCATCGGCATCAATCCCTCGCGCTACTCGGTCGAGCGCGGGCACTACTTCGCGCGCCCGGCCAATCGCTTCTGGGCGGCGCTGTCGGAATCGCGTCTGAGCGAGGATGCGCGGGCGGCGCTTGGGCGGGCGATGCTTCGCCCCGACGATGACCGGGCGTTGCCCGCCTCCGGCCTCGGCTTCACCGACATCGTCAAGCGGCCGACCGCCGCTGCCTCGGAACTCCGTGCGGCCGACTTCGTCACTGGCGCTCCGCTGCTTCTCGCCAAGTTAGGCGCATACGGCCCACGTATCGCCTGCTTCCAGGGGGCGACGGCGCTTCGCCCGTTCCTGCGCTACGCGCTCGGTGAGCGGCCGGTGAAGCTCGATTTCGGCCTCCAGCCGTTTCGTCTTGGCACAACCACGATCTTCCTCACGCCAAATCCAAGTCCGGCCAATGCGACCTATCGGCTTACCGATCTCATCCGCTGGTTTGATGCGCTCGCGGACACATCTGTCGGGCAATAGGCCATCTTGCCTCACTGCATCGGCTTTGCCGTGGCTCGCCGTCGTGTCGGCCAGTCCCGTTTCAAGGATGATGACGCGACATATCCCAAGAGAATATCTTACGAACTCAGACCCAACCAGAACCCGGCACCGATTTCTCTGCTCTCACTCGGTCTCACGCACCGAGGAAGCGCTCGTACCATTCGACCACGCGGCGGATGAGGTCAAGCTGGTGCTTGCGTTCGATGAAACTGTGGCGCTCGCGCGGGTAGGTGACGAATTGTGTTTCGACACCAAGGGTCCGCAGCGCGATGTACATCTCGCGGCCTTCGGCGGGGGAGACGCGATCGTCGGCCTCGCCATGCAGGATGAGCGTTGGCGTTTTGGCATTGCGAATGTGGCGAATCGCCGACCGTTCGAAGTACGGCTCCGGATCGTGATACGGCGTCGTCTCGAAGTAAGAGAGGTTGGCGCTCGGAATATCGCCGAGGCTATTGTCGCTGATCAAGTTCGGCAGGCCGGCGCCCATAACGGCCACTTTGAAGCGGTCGGTCTGGCTCACCGTCCAGGCAGTCATGTAGCCACCCCAGCTCCAGCCTCCCACGCCGAGTCGCTCAGGGTCCGCGATACCGCGCTCGATCATGGCATCGACGCCGGTCATCATGTCGCGATACTCGCCGCCGCCGACATCGCCGAAGATGGCGTTGGAATACTCCGGACCGCGTCCGGTGCTACCACGCGGGTTCGGCATCAGCACCGCGAAGCCGCGGCTCGCGAGCGACTGCGCCCAGTCGTGCCAGGTCGCGGCGAACTGATTGCTCCAGAGCCCGGTCGGCCCGCCGTGCACCTGCACTACGAACGGGTAGCATCGACCCTCGATGTAGCCATGCGGCTTGATCAGTACTCCCTCGACCTCCACGCCGGGATCGCTCGTCCAGCGCACGACCTCGGCCTGGCCTAACGCCGCCGCCTCGATTTCGGGATTGAGGTTCGTTCGTTGAATGAGCGATTCGTGGGATATGTCGCTTGGGCCTGAGCTCCAGACATTCGGCGCGTGCGTCGCGTCTTCGCGAATGACCGCGAGGCGCTGGCCGTCCGCGCTGATCGCCAGGGGCGTCGAGATGCGACCGCGCGATGTGGAGAACAATCGCGTGCAAGCACCCGACGGATCGAGCCGGCAGATCGTGCTGTCAACACCTTCATAGGCAACGAAATAGAGGTTGGCACCATCGCCGCTGCGCACGTCTTCTACCGTTCCGGGGAAATCGGGGGTCAGACAGGTTGGTTGGCCGCCGCTTAAAGGGACTGAATAGACATAATCAGAGTGCATGACACGACCGGCCGGTCCGCGATAGACGAGCGAAGCGCCGTCCGTTGACCAGGTCAGGCTCGCGGCGACGCCCTGCGGCTCGAAGACCGGCG
Organism: uncultured Thermomicrobiales bacterium; assembly: GCA_937891245.1. GTDB lineage: Bacteria > Chloroflexota > Chloroflexia > Thermomicrobiales > Thermomicrobiaceae > CALAGB01. The sequence goes on from CALAGB010000520.1 coordinate 5,060, forward strand.
ACGACGCGCCACCGTCGCGGCTGATGATCGAGACGTCGGTCGGGTAGAAGCCGTCGTCGATGCGTGGCGTGGCGGTCGTGTTAATCGCGATCTTCGCCGAGTCGGGCGACCAGGCATATTCCTGTACGTGCCGCTGTCCCGGCGACACGACCTTCGCTTCACGCGACGCGACATCAATCACCCAGAGGCGCCGGTATTTGTAATCGGAGTCCCAGACGTGGACATCGTCGCGCTCCTCTTTCCGCTTCTTTTCCTCTTCGGTTTCCGGTTCAGTGAAGAGGACGGAGATGAAACGGCCGTCGGGCGACCAGATTGGATCGGATAGCTCTCCCTGCTCATCGAAGAACCGTTGCGCTTCGCCACCGTCCAACGGCACGACGTAGAGGCTCATCTTGCCGCGTTCCGCTCGATCGGAGAGGAAGGCGAGTCGCGTGCCATCTGGCGACCAGCGCGGCGCTTCGTCCAGCCACTGTCCACCGGTGAACTGGCGCGCCTCCCCGGCATCCGTCGCGAAGGGGACAAGCCAGATTGCGCCGGTCGGATGCTCGTCGGTCTTGCTCAACGGCTTGAGGACGAAGGCGACCCAGGAACCGTCCGGCGAGAGTTGTACATCGCTCGGTCGCTGCCAACTCACCACTTGTTCAAACGTGAGCGGTTGACCGGGCTCGGTTGGGGAATGCGGGTGCGGTGTCGTCTCAGTCGCCATCGGACACTTCCTCTCACCATAGGCGAATACCGTGGGGTCCTATTCCTGCGACACGTTCACGTGCGGCGGCCATCGTACCGCAAGTCAGGTGGATGCGGGAATGTGTGCTACGATGGCCCACGGATTTCCGGTCTGTGGTGTAGGGGAAGCGATTGGGACACATCGCGGCGGCTCGGCTGCGTGCGCGCGGCGTCTTCTTCGGATGGTGGATCGTCGGCGCCGCCATCATTTTTCAGACGCTGCAAACCGGCTTGCTGCAACAGGCGTACGGCACATATGCGGTGGTACTCCACGACGAATTCGGCTGGAGCACGACGTCGTTGTCGCTTGTCTACGCCCTTCAAAGTGTGTTGACCGGTCTGCTCGGGCCGGCCCAGGGCTGGTTGATCGATCGCTTCAGTCCGCGAACGATCATGCGTGTCGGTGCACTTATCTTCGGCTTCGGCTTTATCGCGCTCAGCCGCATCGACTCGTTTACCGGCTTCTGTATCATCATTCTCATAACGTCATTCGGCGCCACGCTGGCCGGGTTCATGACGATCACAACCGTCGTTATCAACTGGTTTCAACGCCGCCGATCGCTGGCGATGGCGTTGACACAGATCGGCCTGAGCATAGCCGGGCTGATCGCGCCGGTCATCGCCTGGTCGCTTACGTCGGAAGGCTGGCGCACGACGGCGATCGCCTCGGGAATACTGATCCTGCTCGTCAATCTGCCGCTCGCACGGGTACTTCATCGTACGCCGGAAGAGGTCGGGCAGATGCCGGATGGAGATCGGCCGCACACCGACAGAGCAGATCGTACGGGCGCCGCGCCGACCACTCCGCAGCCCGAGTTCACGGCGCGACAGGCACTCCGCACGCGCGCCTTCTGGTTCATCTCGATCGGGCACGCGCTGGCGCTCTTCGTGGTAACGGCCGTGACGGTGCATCTGGTGTTGCACCTGGTCGACGATCTCGGCTACACCGTCGGGCAAGCGGCCAACGTTATCGCCTTGATGACCGGCATCATGATCTTCGGGCGCTTCGCCGGTGGCATCCTGGGCGATCGCTTCGAGAAGCGCTATCTGGCGGCGGCCGCGATGTTCGGGCACGCCTTCGGATTGGTCATGCTCGCCTACGCCAATTCATTCTGGATGGTCCTGCTCTTCGCGCTGGCGCACGGCATGGCCTGGGGAATTCGCGGGCCGCTCATGCAGGCGATGCGCGCCGACTATTTCGGCCGCGCATCGTTCGCCAGGGTGATGGGCTTCTCATCGACGATCATCATGACCGGTACGGTCGGCGGCCCGCTCATTGCCGGAGTCATGGCTGACCACTTCGGGAACTACACCGCCGGCTTCACGCTGCTGGCATCGTTCGCGGTGATCGGCTCGATCTTCTTCCTCTTCGCGACGCGCCCAACCCCGCCCGGCGAGGCCACTCTACAACAACCGCCACTCAAGCGTGCGGCAACGGCCTGATTGCATGTCTCATCTCCGAGAGCATGCCGGCGAAATTGCGGTCGCGGAGACTGGACCAAGGATTGAGGCGTCAGAGCGGTGGGTGTCGCTGGGAGCGGAAGCACGCCTTAGGATTTCGGCCCGATATTGACAACTTCGATCAGGATCCGATCGGGTGTCTCGAACATCACCTGGTAGTAGGTCTGCCCTTCCCCCTGCGGGAAATCGGGACGGTGACGCGGAGTGTCGAAGAGCGGCGACACGCCATGCTCTTGGAGATAGGCGACGGTCGCGTCGACATCGGACTGGCTCTCGACATTGATCGCGATGTGGTTGACGCCAGGGCCGTCGTAGTCGTTCGACACGTCGTTCGCCTGGTTACCGAACCAGAAGCTGATGCCATCCTTATTGACGCCGCCGAAACCTTCGTCCATAGCAAAGATCGTATTCCAACCGAGAAACGCCATGAGATCTTTGTAAAACGGGAGATTCTCCGTCTTCACGCCAAAGACGATATGCCCCAAACCGGTACGCGATGTTCCGCCCTTCACGAGCGTACGCTGATCCCGGCACCGCAAGCGAGAGGAGCCAATCTGGCAATGAGAATCGTGGGCCTCATACGTACGAATGGACGGGTCGCCGTACTACCGGCGGGCCCGACGCTCTGCTAGTCTAGACGCGCATGAAGGGAGCGGGGGACATAATGGATGATCTGGCAACGTGGATGTCCGAACGCGCGCTGCGTCATCTGTGGGTCGCCTATACCGACTACCACGGACGGCTGGCGGGTCGCGATATCCCGCTGGCACGGGTGCCGGGTGTGGTTGAGCGCGGCACCAATTTCGCCAAGGCGAACTTCAACTTCTCGATTCGCGATGAACAGGTGAGCCATCCACGCTTCGGTGCCGACAGCGGCGATGTGCTCGCGATTCCGGATTCGGTTAGCGCCGTACAGCTGCCGTTCCAGGCTGAATCGGCATTCGCTTTCGCGACGTTACATCTGGAAGATGGTTCCGTCTGGGAGGGCTGTCCCCGCGCCGCATTGCAGTGCGCGGTGAGCGCGCTGGCCGAGGCGGGATTGGCGGCCAGCGTCGCCTTCGAGCCGGAGTTCTATCTCTTTGCCAGTGATGCCGGTCTGCCAATTAATCAGACTGGCATGTACACCATCGCCGGACTCGATGAGCAGATGGAGTTCGTCCGGCGGCTGAGCGCGGCGCTGCCCGAGATGGGCGTCGAGCTGGAGCAGATCGGCAAGGAGTATGGCCAGGGTCAATACGAGGCGAACATCGCGCCCGATCGGCCGGTCGAAGCGGCGGAGGATCTCTTCCTCCTACGCCTCGCTGTCCGGAGCATCGCCCGGCAACTCGGGCAGCACGCCAGCTTCATGCCGAAATTCGATCCGGCAATGGCCGGCTCTGGCTTGCATGTGCATCTCAGCCTTCAAGATGTCTCCAACAACGCTGATCGCACGGCTGACGCGGACGATGCCTCCGGTTTGAGCGCGACCGCTCGCTCCTTCATGGCCGGTTGGCTGAATCATGCTGAGGCGTTGACCGCGCTCGGCTGTCCGACCCCGAATTCGTACAAACGTTTGCAGCCCGGCTCCTGGGCGCCGGCACATATCTGCTGGGGGATCGGGAATCGGGCGACGCTGGTGCGCGTGCCCGGACCGGGCAAGCGCGCTCGGCTCGAATTCCGGGCGGGAGACAATACGACCAATCCGTTCCTCTTCCTGGCTGGACTCATCTGGGCCGGGCTCGATGGGATGCAGCGCGGTCTCGCGCCCGGTGAACCAGTTACTGACGATGCCGGGCACCTAGAGACCGAGGAGCTTGCGACACGCCACATTCGTTTCCTGCCGCGCGATGCGCATGCCGCCTTTGAGGCGTTTGAGGCGGATCACGCCCTCAAGACCGGTCTCGGCGCCCTGATTCACACGGAATTCCTGCACGTCAAACGTGCCGAACTGGCGGCCTACGACGTGCAGGTCAACGATTGGGAACGCGCCGCCTATTTTGACGCGCCGTAGCGAACCGCACCTTGAAAGGAGTAGCGCGTGTCATTCGCCACCGATCGCCTGCGCGAAGAGATCAGCGAGATCATCTTTCTTGATCATCACTGCCACGCGCCGCTCCGGCTAGACGGCCCACTCGATCCACGCACGTTGCGCGCGACCTTCACTGAATCGACCGATCCACAGGTCCAGCAAGACGACGTTACCGGGACATCCGGCTATCGCACGATGATCCGCTGGTTGGCCGGGTTGCTCGGCTCCGACCCAACCGAAGCGGCGGTGCTGACTTCACGCGCGACGTACGATGTGACCGACTATTACCGGCTGCTCGCTGACGATGCGCGGCTTGGCCCCTGCTTCAACGATTATCTCTTCCAGCACGAGTCATGTTATTCGTCAGCTGAATGGTCGGATCTGATCGGCCGCCCGGTGCACGAACTCTTACGCATCGAGACGCTCGCCGAGCAACTGGCCGGCGAGCATCTGAACTGGGAGGCGTTTCGACAGGCGTTCGGCCAGGCGCTGGCGGCCAGCATTAGCCGCGGCGGCTGCGGCTTCAAGAGCATCGCCGCCTATCGCGGCGGCCTGCAGGTGGAGCCGGTCGATGCCGCCACGGCGAGCGCCACGTTCGATCACTACCGTTCGGAAATCGATCAGGCCGGCGGCGAACGGGTGCGCCTGGCACACAAACCGCTGATCGACGCGCTCATCTGGGAGACGTTGGAAGTCGCCGCGGAATTGCGGCTTCCGTTGCAGTTCCACGTCGCGCTCGGCGACGATGATGTCTACCTGCCGACGTCAAACCCCGTCTTGCTGCGTGCCATCTTCCGCGAGCCACGCTATCGTCAGGTGCCGATCGTGATGCTCCACTGCTATCCGTTCGTGCGCGAGGCCGCCTATCTGACGAGCATCTACCCGAACGCCTACATCGATCTCGGTCTGACCGTTCCGCTGGCCGGTTCGAACTGCGCCGCGCTCATCGCCGAAGCGCTTGGCGTCGCGCCATTGCATAAGATACTGGCATCGAGCGACGGTCATGCGGTGCCCGAATTTCAATGGTTCGCGGTCCGGCTCTGGCGCGCTGCGTTGACCGAAGTACTGGCCAACAACGTCGAACGCTACATGATGACCGACCGCGAGGCGATCGAAGCCGCCGCGATGATCTTGCACGCGAACAGCGAGCGAATCTACCCCGGTCTCGCGACCGGGAATCGAACTTAATGGAGGAGGAACAACACGATGACCGTCGCAACTGATACCCTGGCGCATCGGGTAGAACGCGCCCAACAGCTGATGGAGGAAGAGGGAATCGATCTGCTCATGATCGGCCCATCCTCCGACTTTCGCTACCTGACCGGACACGCCGCCCACACGAGCGAGCGGCTAACCGCACTCCTTCTCCCCTGGCGTGGGCGCGGCATGATCGTGGTACCGCGTCTCGAAGCGCCGCTGATCCAGGACCTCGCCGACCGCTTCGAACTCGTGATCTGGGATGAGACCGACAGCCCGACCGCCCGCGTGGCCGAGGTGGCGCGCGACACCCATGCCGAAAGCGTCGCGGTCAACGACCAGCTCTGGAGTGGTTTCCTCCTCCGCCTGCAGAAGCAGCTTCCGACCGCGTCATACGAGAACGGCACCGACATCCTGTCACGCCTGCGTGCCATCAAGGATGAAACGGAGTTGGCGTTGCTGCGCGAAGCTTCACGTCGCACCGATGAAGCCTGGGAGGATTTCTGCGCACACGAGACGGTCATCGGTAAAACCGAACGACAGGTTGGTGACCGGCTCAAGGCGGTCATGGCGAAGCATGGGATGCCCGAGATCGCCTTTTGCATCGTCGCCAGCGGTCCGAACAGCGCCTCGCCGCACCACTATTTGAGCGACCGGGTTATTCAGGCGGGCGACCCGATCGTCTTCGACTTCGGCGGCATCCATGAGGGCTACTTCTCCGATATCACCCGTACGCCGATCGCCGGTGAACCGAGCGACGAGATCGTCAAGGTCTACAACATCGTACGACAGGCGCAGCAAGCCGCCTTCGAGGCGATCAAGCCGGGCGTTGCCTGCCAGGAGGTCGATCGCGCGGCCCGCAAGGTCATCACCGAGGCCGGCTACGGCGAATACTTCATCCACCGCCTTGGCCACGGCATCGGCCTGACCGGGCACGAGGATCCATACCTGGTCGAAGGCAACGAGACGCCGATGGAAGCGGGCATGGTCTTCTCGGACGAGCCGGGCATCTACATGGCCGGCAAGTTCGGCATCCGCATCGAGGACACCGTCGTGGTGACCCCAACCGGCGCCGAGCGCTACAACCACGTGACGCGCGATATCGTGACACTGGGGTAGCGCACGGAGACGCGGAGTGGCCCCGTCATTCCGAGCCGCAGCGAGGAATCTCCTTCCCGTCTCCTTGAACGCCGTGCTTGGGGAAACGGGGAAGAGATCCTTCACTGCGGTCCAGGATGACAGCGGGGAGCGTCCTCTGCGCCTCTGCGAGAGAATCCCGCCCTATTCCGCCCCTGTTTCATGTACGAAGCGCAGCGCCCGTTCGACATCGGGCGGCAGTTCGGGCAGGAGGGAGCGCGGGATGAGATAGGTCGACATATTGAAGAGATCGTTGAAGATGGTGTGCTCTCTGGCCGTCTGAGCGAGGTAATCATGGCCGGAGGAGCCGCCGGTGCCGATCTTGGCGCCGATCATTCGTCGCACCATCAGCGCATGCCGGTGTCGCCAGGCGGTGAAGAGTTCGTCGATCTCAATCAGCGTCGTCAGGAGACGAAACGGCTGCTGCAGCATCGGACGATCGCGATAGAGCAGAATGAGCAGCGCCGCCAGCGTCGCATCGAACGAGAGTCGCCACTGACCCGCTTCCACGAATTTGGCGTGCGCCTCTGGATCGAAGACGAGCGAAAAGCTGTCGCGCGTTTGCTCCAGATTGGTGAGCTGGCGTTCGCGATCCGAGTCGCTGAAGCTCGGACTGTTGAGGATGATCTGTCGATCGTTGTCCAGCATCCCCTGAACCGCGCCCCGGTAGCTGCGCCAGAATTGGAAGTCACCGAAGCTCAGGAACGGCGTGCGGCTGAGCCAGCGATCGATGACCTCGAAGAGCGACGCCCCATGCTCCGACGCTTCGGCCCGAGCGCGATCGGTGTCTGACAGATTACGCCAGTAATCGCCGCTGAAGAAGCGAACCCGCCGGTCGTGCAGCAGGCCGAGCTTGTTTTCGATCAGCCGGAATTGCACGCTCTGTGATCCCGATGCTGGAACGAGCGCGTCGCGAAATTCGAGGAAATCCAACGGCGTCATCGTCTCCAGCACGGTGAAGTGCTCGATGATGACCCGCTGAATCTCGACGATCCGTTGTAAGCGTGCGACCGCCAGGCCGACGTCACTCTCATCGACATACTCGCGATTCATCAACGCGAGAACCGAGTCGAGATCGTGCAGAATCAGCTTGAACCAGAGTTCGAACGCCTGATGCACGATGATGAAGAGCATCTCGTCGTGAACGTCGCTATAGGGCTTCTGGCAGTTGAGGAGTCGGTCGAGTTGCAGGTATTCAGCGTAATAAACCGGAGTGTGCTGGGAATCCATGCGTTGCCCTCCGCGTTGTGGATAGTGCAAAACTGGTATGTTGCTACCCGAATTGGTACCACAAAGAATTGAGGCCGCGCATGGATACATCGGCGAATCGGAGCGATGTGCTGCAGGAGATGAACAAGGTCCGGCAGGTTCGGCAGTATCGAGACGAGCCGGTCGATACGGCGACGGTCGACGCCTTGCTCGAAGTGGCCCGCTGGACCGGAAGCTCGCGTAATGGGCAACCGTGGCATTTCGTAGTGGTCACCGACAAGGCGATTCTGAAACAGCTCAGCCAGTTCCGCGATTCGATCAACTGGCTGGCCGACGCACCGCTGGGAATCGCGATCGCGCTGAACGGCGGCGATGCGACCCAGGAGGCCTACGACGAGGGCCGCGTCACCGAGCGTGTGATGGTCGCCGCGCATCTGGCCGGCCTCGGCAGCGGTGTCGCCTGGTTCCTGGGCGACGAGAACGAGTCGACGGCCAAGAGCCTCCTCGGTGTCCCGGACGATTACACGCTGCATTCGATCATCGCCATTGGCCACGCGATCTCGGCCAAGGATCCGCGCCCGAACGCCAACACGAGCGGCCGTAAACCGATTTCGGAGATCGTCAGCTACAACCGGATGGGCGGCGCATAACAACGAACGAGTTCCTCGTGCAGAGACGCGTACGCCTGTCATCCTGAGCCGCAGCAAAGAATCTCTTTCACGTCTCCCCGAGTATGATGGATCGGGGAGCGGGAAGGAGATCCTTCGCTGCGCGCAGGATGACAAGGGGATAGGAGTGCGCCACCGTCCGTTGCCGTTGCGATCAATACAAGAGCGAACGACCCCAGAGTTTCTATGGATTCTGCTGCAGGCGGTCGATGAGGTCCCAGAAGGCCTGGTCCGCCTTCAGAAGTGGGCCCGTCCCAGACATCTGGACGTAGCTGCAGCTCCCCTGATAGGTGTCGACGCGTACCAGCGGGAGATCCCACTGCGAGAAGTTGAGCGTTGTGAATGTCCCCTTGCCGCTCAGTTTGTCCTCATCCGGCGGACAATTCGATTGCGCGTCGGTCACTGGTAGCTGAAAGACCT
>CALAGB010000521.1 GCA_937891245.1 uncultured Thermomicrobiales bacterium
TCGCTGTTGGTGATCGCATTCCAGCCGCTGAGTACGCGACCGGCCAGATCTGGATGGGTGGCGCTGACGCCGGTGTCGAGCACCGCGACGACCACACCGGCGCCGTCTCCGAGATTCCAGGCGCGCTGGGCGTCGATGGCGCGCAGATCCCAATTGCTCGTACCGGAATCCATCGCCGACTGATAACCGGCCACGGCGTCGTCGAGCTGGATGATTCGGTCTGGCTCGGCGTAGACGACCGACGGAGCAATTGAAAGCCTCGCGGCAACTTCAGCGGTAGTAAAACCGGAACGGAGTCCGAGGCGGTAGGCGCCCGGCGGTCCCAACGACTCCAGCACCTGACCGCCGCCGGCAGCCGTAATCAGCTCCCGATCAGCGGCTGAGAGCGTTCCATTCGCCAGCGACGACGGCGCAAAGCGGACCAGGACGCTCGTCGCCGCACGCGACACGACGGCATCCGGCGCCGCGCTCACCGAGAGAGATCCGAGCAGCGGCGCGAACGACAGGAAGAGCGCCAGCAGCACAAACAGCGCGCAGTGGTACACCATCGGAATCGTCGGCCGCGTTCGATTGGAGTGTTGATGAGCGCGCGCCGCGCAGCGCGAATCAGGTTCGATCGTCAATGAACCACCAGTGCTTACTTCCCCGGACCGATCAGTCTGCAATCGGCCAACCTTCCCCATCCCAGCGCGAGCGCGCCAACCGCTCGTTGACACCTCGCAGAATCAAAACGTATAATCGCCCCAGCCGTTGCGGCTGCGTGCGTTTTCGCGTGCCGCAGGGCTTTTTTTCTGACATCGGGAGGGTGAACGACCGTGAAAAGGACGTATCAACCGAAGCGCATCCCGCGCAAGCGCGAGCACGGGTTTCGCAAGCGGATGCACACACGTGGTGGCCGAGCGGTACTTGCTGCGCGTCGCCGCAAGGGTCGTTGGGCGATGACCGTTTCGGACGAGAAGAAGCCGACGCAGCGCTAAGCCGTGCGATGATCGCTCGTCCGCTTCGCCTGCGCAGGGCTTTCGAATTCGACCGAGTCCGTCGCCGCGGCCGATCCTGGACGACTCCCCTCGTTGTGCTCGCCGTCTTGCCAAACAATCTGGAAACCAACCGCTACGGCTTCGCCGTCGGACGACGTGTCGGCGGTGCCGTGCGGCGCAACAAGATCAAGCGCTGGTTTCGAGAGGCAACTCGCGAATTCCACCCGCGGCTCGAGCAAGGGTTCGATCTCGTCATTATCGCCCGTGGAAGACTGGCGAACGACGATGTAACCTTTGAACACGTGCGCGATGCGCTGCGCACGCTCTGTCGCAAGGCGGGGCTCATGGAGAACGCTTCCGAGTAGCTCCACCAGGAGCTCATCATGAAAATACTCGCACTCTGGGCCATCCGCTTCTACCAACGGCTCATCTCGCCCGGGCTGCCCTCGGCCTGTCGCTTCCAGCCGACCTGCTCCGAATACAGCTATCAAGCCATTGAGAAATACGGTATTATCAAAGGTGGCGGCAAAGCGATCTGGCGGATTCTCCGCTGCAATCCGTTTTGCCGTGGCGGATATGATCCCGTCGATTGACCATCGCATCGCCGCACGCTGACGGCGCTTGGGGGTTGATCACACTACTTCGGGCAACAAGGCGTCGGCGCCTGGCCCGATGTGCGCAGCGAGGCCGCTGTTCTATCTGGTCGTCCAGTACGTCCAATGTGTTGAAGTCATACCCAGTTCGCGCGAGCGCCGTTCGCGTTCACCGATCTTTGCTCTTGCACCATCTGCCGGTTATCGCGTACACAGGCATACGAACCACCCGCACAGTAGCGGCGGTATGATACATTGCGACGATGACACCGGATCAGCGCACGCAGGCTCCCGCAGGCACACGGCCTGGAGAGACTCGATCGTGACGGTGATCCATTCTGGGGTTGGAGTGATAGGGAACCGCACCGTGCGCCCGGTTAGGTCCGAGCCGAGTTGTGGAGAAGAGGAAGGCGAGCGAGTTGAGTATGAGTCCGATGAACTCGGTTGAGATTCAAGCTCGAACCGTCGATCAAGCGGTCGAACTCGCGCTTGAACAGCTCGGGAAAACGCGCGACGAAGTCAAGGTCGAAGTCCTGATGGATACGAGCGACCTCGAAGATGGTGAAGCGCTCGTCCGTGTCGAAGTGCGCAACACCAGGCCGGCGGTCGATCCGAATCTGAAGACTCCGGCTCCGGCCGCCGCACGCCCGACCGCTCCGCGTCAACCGGCCGATCCGGAAATCGAACGGATCGCCAAAGAGATCGTCTCGGAACTGCTCGTCAAGATGGGTTTCGATTGCAACGTCATGGCCGTCGACAATCCTTCGACGATCGAACTCAGCCAGGACGAGCCGCGCACCGTGTTCATCGACATCAATGGCCGCGATCTCGGCATGCTGATCGGCCGTCGTGGCGAACATTTGGCGCAGTTGCAATACATGATCAACGTGCTCGCCAACAAGCGCTTCGATACCTGGACGCGCGTGATTATCGATGTCGAGGGCTACCGGATGCGGCGCGAAGAATCGCTCATCGGGCTGGCCCAGCGCGTCGCGCGGCAGGTGGCACGCAACCGGCGACCGATTTCGCTTGAGCCGATGCCCCCGAACGAACGACGCGTCGTCCATGTCGCACTTCGCGACGATCCGAATGTGACGACCTCCAGCGCCGGTGAAGCGGCTCTGCGCCGCGTCACCATCTACCCGAAGCAGCAGTAGCCGAGCGCCGGCAACATCCGATACGGTTGGAGCATATGGCAGGTGAAGCGCCCGATTATCTGGCGATCGGGCACATCTCAATCGATCTCACACCCAATGGCTCAGCCGTTCTCGGCGGCACGGCCCTTTATGCGGCGCTGACGGCCGCGCGCTTCGGTCTGCGCGCCGCCGTTCTGACGCGTGGCAATTTCTCTGAACATGGCGACGCGATTGCCGAAGCGTTCAGCCGTTTTGCCGGTGAAGTCGAAATCGTCCTGCAGAACGCGCCGCAGGCGACCGTGTTCACTAACGCCTCGGTCGCCGGTCGCCGGGTCCAGACGATGCATTCCTGGGCCGGACGCATCGAACTCTCGGGCGTGCCACCGCAATGGCGCTCTGCCAATATCGTGCACCTGGCGCCGATCGCGCAGGAAATCGATCCGCGTCAGGTCGGGCGCCTCAACCCCAACTTTTTCGGCGCCACGCCGCAAGGCTGGATGCGC
>CALAGB010000522.1 GCA_937891245.1 uncultured Thermomicrobiales bacterium
CGGCTGCTGGATCCGGCAGCCCGCAACGGCCCGGCACCGCGCACGAACGTCGGCCGAGCCAACGCTTCGTCGTCCTGCGGCCAATAAAGCCCATCGACACCACCGACATAGTGATCGCCATGGGCCGCCCCGCAGACCTGGCAATGGTTGGCCCAGTAGGTGATCTCGGACGTCTTGGTTGCAGCCAGGCGCATCCAAGGGGAATGTATCAGGATCAATCGGGTCCTCCCTTCATCCAGCCACTTGGGATAGGCAAGGAGTGTGGCCTCCCTGTTGTCGATGACTTCCCCGTCCTCGTGCTCCTCGAAATCGGCCACCCAAATCGCGGCAACCGAAGTGAGCGCCTGGCAGTGATAGCAACGGATATCCGCCAGCAGTAGGCCGTGACGGGCGGCAGTCAGGGTCGGGCTGGGGGCGGTCATGTCGACAGCTTGCCCAGCTGGCGTATCAATGGTTGATACACCACCGCGCGTCGGCGGATCGTGCGGGATCCGGACTCCAGGATGTCTCTGCAGGACAGTGGCGTGCCAGCTAACCGACTTCTCCGGTCCGCGCTCCCTCGCCGCCATCGTGATTCGTCCGCCGAAAAGGCGAAACGGCGGGATCCGGCGGACCGAAGCGGAATTCCAGCTGGTTGTCATCCTCGTCACCGCAATCGATGACGTTGATGGCCGAGATCAGCTCTCCTCGCCGCAGCGACCGTGCGAACGGATTCGGCATGTCGCCCGGTTCCTGACCCCACCTGTGGAACTCGGCGAACCTCTCGGCGCTCACGTCGCCGGCGAGCAATTCCTGCACCAACCGCGCGGAGATCTTGACCACATTCCCGCCCATCTCATACCCCCCGTGTTTGCCCAACCCGTATCCGCTCTCTTCGCATCGCAACGCCGCGTTGCAGGCGTCGGCCATCGGCGTGGGAATTTCCCGAATCGATCGTTCCAGCAGCAGTTGAACCGCCTCAATGATGTCGTCGCTGACTCTGGCTGATCGCTGCCAGGGTGGCGCAGCAGTCAGGTCGTAGTTCATGACGTAGTCGCGCAGGCGAAGATCGTGCGGGTTTCGTTGCTCGACGGTGGCGAGTAGCACGAGATCGACCGCACTGGTCTTGCGGAGGAACTCCGTGGCGATCTGCCGCACCGAGTAGTTACCGGAGAATACCGACTTCCGCATGGCGGCGCAGTCACCGTCACAGAGGATGATGATGCGTATGGCATCCTCGGGTGCGGCCCTGAGTTGGTCGGCTTTGGCGCGCAATGCCCGATAGATCGGATTCTCGGTCAGCGACATCGCCAGGTCGTAGCATGGGTGGCCGCCGCCCGATGCCCATTGCGACTGGTCGTAACGGATGATGAAGCGGACGCCGGGTTCCTCGCTCTTTAACTCCGCTATCGGCCGCGGCGATTGCATCAGATCACGAAAGAACGGCTCAACGACACTCTTGATGAGCTGGGTGAACGCCTCTCCCGTCGGAAGCAGCAGCTTCATCTTCAGCTTCGGCCATTCCCCGACCTGCTCGCCGGCAACGTCGTAGCGGAAATGGTTGGGGTCCAGGCCAGACTTGCGCGCCAGCCGGGAACCTTCGTCGCAGAACTTCCGAAACAGGTTCTGCTTGTCCAGACCGACATCCGACACACTTGCGATGTCGCCCACGATCGTCCGGCGATCGCCGGCGTGATCGAACTCGAACTCAAAATCCGGCTGGCGGCCATTCGGGAGCGCGACCTCGTGGCGAATAACCACAACCTGGCTCAACGCTTGCAGGAACACGACTTCCCACATCGCGGCAAGGCGCTCGCGACCAGGCCGGTTCAGGCGATTGACGAGCTTGGCGTGCTGCTCGGGCGTCAGCACCCCCTCAAGCAGATCGAGCTTGCCCTGGATGGCGCGCCGGGAAAACACGAACATACTCAATTGAAGCCCCTCGATTCGTATAGCCATCTACGACTTTACGGGTGGTTGTCAACTCAACCCCTCCACCATGCCTGCCGATGCCTGAATTAGTTCGCCTGCTCGAGCGACGACTGCCTCGACATCAACCCGGCCGGCTTCGGCGATCTATTTCACTGGCAGGCATGCGGTGACGTGGTATTTCCCGAATTCAGAGGCCTGTAAACCATCAGTCGCTCGATATCGGAACGCAGTGACTTCGTACCTGCAGTCTGCCACTGCTATTGTGGCTTGTTGAACACGAGGCTTTCCACCAGACCGTCAACACGATGGACCGATCGGACCTTGGATAGGTATTAGCGGCGGGCGTTCGTTGGAGGTCCGCTTAGGGGCGGTTTCTGCCGATCGACGTGGATCTGTAGCTGATCATACTGGCCGGCCGGCTGATCATCGTCGATCGGTCGTGTGATGCGTTCGATCCGGTGCGCGCAAATCGTCGTACCGCGCGCAACGCACTTGCGCGCTCGCCACGTCGCCGCCTGGTCGAAGGCGGCGGCGTGGCGATTTTACTTTGGACGTTGAAGCCGGGCGCGGCAAACTTGTCGCGCCCGGTTTGGGGCGGAAGCCCCGGCGCACTGCGCCGAGGCTATGCAACCCTTGGTGATTAGGACGCAGCAGCGAGAGAAGCGGCAAGGGCTGCTGCCGGCCCCTGCCGCATGTGGATTCAGGCTTTCAACTGGCGCAGACCATCGGCCAGCAGCCACAAGGCGCGGTTGAGGCGGATGCCGTTGTCGATGCCCTGCACCGGGCGTGTGGTCTGACGACGGCCGTTCGTGGCGCGGGCGGACAGACCGCCTTTGATGAGGTTTTCCTGTGTGCGGTTGAACACACTCCACAAGTCGCGGCGACTGTCGTCGTGACGACGCGGCATCAGGATTTGCGATTCCGTGATGGGCGCGGGCTTGTCTTCGTCGTAC
>CALAGB010000523.1 GCA_937891245.1 uncultured Thermomicrobiales bacterium
GGTGTTGTCTGTGCGATTCGTCTGATTCAATTATGGATGGTGTGCCTCGAACCGGTTCTGCGTGAGCCGACCGATGGGCCACCGTCGCATCAATGCTTGCGTTTTCTATCTGAAAGGCCTACCCGTGTCTGTCGATACCGCGCGTGTTCTGGAGTTTCCGCGCGTTCTGGATATGCTCGCGCGACGCTGTCAGTACTCAGTCGCGGTTGAACGGGCGGCGGAGATCGGTCCGACCGGCGACGTGAGCCAGGTTCGCTACCTTCTGGCGGTCACCCGCGAAGCGGTCGAACTCCTCAACGGAAATCCTGGCTTCACCGTGGGCGGCGTGCGCGATATCCGCGATATCGTCGAGCGTGCGCGAGTCGGCGTGCTGCTGGCGCCAGAAAATCTGCGCGACGTGCTCGATACGATCCAGGCGTCATCCGCGCTCCGTCGAACGTTCTTCCAGACCGGCGTCAGCGAACGCTCGCCGCTGCTCGCCGAGTTTGTCGAGTCGATCGCGTCATTGCCGGGGCTCGAGTCCGATCTCTCGCGGACGATCGGTTCGCGCGGCGAGATTCTCGATAGCGCATCAGCGGCGCTCGGCGAAATTCGGCGTGATGTGCGCATCGCACACCGGCGTTTGCTTGACCGGCTCAATCGGATGATCGGCGACACAGGGCCGACGAGCGCGGTACAGGATCCGATCGTCACGATGCGTGAGGGACGCTACGTCATTCCGGTTCGTGCCGATCGACGGAGCCAGATTCCCGGTGTCGTCCATGCGACCTCGGCCAGCGGACAGACGCTCTTCGTTGAACCGATGGAAGCGGTCGAACTCAACAACCGTTGGCGTGAGTTACAGATGGCCGAGCAGCACGAAGTCGAGCGGATCCTCCGCTCGTTGTCGGACCGTATCGGGGCGGCGAGCGATGAGTTGCATCAAAACGTCAACGCCGTGGCCGCGATTGATCTGGCGCTCGCCAAGGCGCGCCTCGCCTTTGATCTCAGGTCGGTCGAACCGGTCATTGGTGAAGCGACGACCGCGGCCGGCCGACCCGATCAATCGGTCAACTTACGTCAGGCGCGCCACCCGCTACTTGACCCGGCCACCGTCGTGCCGATCGATCTGCACCTCGGCGAAGGGCAGCGCATCCTGGTTGTAACCGGTCCGAATACCGGCGGCAAGACGATCGCGCTCAAAACGGTCGGGTTACTGGCGATGATGGCGCAGTCGGGCCTGTTTATCCCAGCGACGGATGGCTCCGGCCTGAGCGTCTTCGACGGTATTTTCGCGGACATCGGTGACGAG
Organism: uncultured Thermomicrobiales bacterium; assembly: GCA_937891245.1. Lineage (GTDB taxonomy): Bacteria > Chloroflexota > Chloroflexia > Thermomicrobiales > Thermomicrobiaceae > CALAGB01. The sequence goes on from CALAGB010000523.1 coordinate 1,292, forward strand.
CAGAGCATCGAACAGAGCCTTTCCACCTTTTCCGGTCACATGACCAAGATCATCGCCATGCTCGCGGCGGCCGATGAGCGGAGCCTGGTGCTCATCGACGAGGTCGCGGCCGGGACCGACCCACAGGAAGGTTCGGCACTGGCACGTGCCATCATCACCGCCTTTCTGGAACGCGGTTCGCTGGCCATTGTCACCACGCACTATTCGGAGCTCAAGTCCTTCGCCTACATCACGCCGGGCGTCGAGAACGCAAGTGCCGAATTTGATATGGCGACTTTGCGCCCGACGTATCGCTTGATCACCGGCGTTCCCGGCCGCTCGAACGCGGTTGCCATCGCGCAGCGGCTCGGTTTGCCGGCCGCGATCGCCGAGGCGGCTCGCAGTTATCTGACGCCGGAATCAGAAGAGGCGGATGAACTCCTGTCGCAGATTCAGCACCGGCGCCTAGAGGTGGACGAACGGCTGAGGCAAGTCGATGCCGAGCGTGCCGAAGCGCGCAAGATCCGGCGTGCCGCCGAAGCGGCGCTTCGCGAAGCCGACGACATTCGGGCCAGCGCGCGCCAGGAAGCGATCGATGAGGTCGCCACTGAGTTGCGTGAGGCGCGCGATCTGATCCGTCAGACCCGTCGTCCGGCTCCGGCGCAACGAGCCGGCGACGAGAGTACTCCAAGCGCGCCGCTTCCGCCGCCAACGAGCGCGGAGTTGAAGAACGTCGAGACGCAGTTGCGGCAGGCGGCCAGGCGGCAGCGACGTTCCAGCGCGCCCGCTGAAGCGTTGCGGATTGGCGACTGGGTGTCGATCCCCGGGCTCGGCATTGACGGCGAAATCGTCGCCTTTGCCGATGGCGGCGAGAGTGTCGAGGTACTGTCCGGTTCGTTCCGCCTGACGCAGCCGATCACGGCGGTACGGCGCGCGGCTCGTAGTGGCGCTCAGGTTACGAAGCGACGCGCCCCAACACTGCCGACGCCGCCGGTCGTTGATTCCGAGATTCATCTGCGGGGGCGCCGAGTGCACGAGATCGAAGATGAACTCGACCGTTACCTCGATCTGGCGGCCCGCGCCAATCTCCCCTGGGTACGCATCGTTCATGGCAAGGGGAGCGGCGCGCTGCGCGCCGAAGTTCAGGATGTGCTCAAGCGCAATGCCCTCGTGGATCGGTTCGAACTGGCTGAAGCGTCGGCCGGTGGCGACGGCGTGACGATTGCTTTCTTGCGCGACTGAGCGCGTTAGTCCGCCGTTGCCAGGACCGTGGCGTCACTTTCTTCGATCGCCTGGATGACCGCGAGCACCGCCTGCCAGACATCCGTATCAAGCCGCGACAGGACAAGTCGTACCTGGTTGGGGGTGACGAACACGCCCTGCCCGACGTCGTGGCGTAACGTCACCTGATTGAGCCGACCACCGAGTACCGGACGGATATAGACTTCACCTTCACGTTCGATGATCGAGGTAATTCCAAGCTGTCCGGCGCGAATACGGAGCCGGGCCAGTTCGGTCAGCCGTTCGACCTGCTCCGGCATCGGACCAAAGCGATCGATCAACTCTTCCTGGAGGTCGCGTAGCTCGGCGTACGATTTGACACCGGCGAACTTCTTGTACACCTCGACCCGTACATTCTCGTCGCCGGTGTATGTTTCCGGGATGATCGCATCGACCGGAAGATCGACCGAAACCGACTCCTGCTCGATGATCGGGCGTCCTTCACGCACCTCTTCGACGGCCGTCGTCAGCATCCGCGTGTAGAGATCGAACCCGACGGCGGCGATATGGCCGCTCTGCTCGGCGCCGAGGATGTTGCCGGCACCACGAATTTCGAGATCACGCAGGGCAATTTGGAATCCGGCGCCCAGTTCCGTCGCCTCCTGAATTGCTTCGAGCCGCTGTACCGCCTCGACACTGAGCGCGCGCTTCTGGTCGTAAAGCAGGTAGGCGTACGCTCGGTGGTGACTCCGACCGACCCGGCCACGCAGTTGATAGAGCTGGGTCAGCCCAAATCGATCCGCATGGTCGATGATGACCGTATTCACATTCGGGATGTCGACACCTGATTCGATAATCGTTGTGCAGATGAGCACATCGAATTCGTTCTCGACGAACGAAAGCATCACCTGTTCCAGTTCGTGCTCGTCCATCTGCCCATGCCCGACGCCGAATTTCACTTCCGGCACAAGCTGCTGGAGGTGTCGCAACGTCTGATAGATGCTCTGCACGCGATTGTGAACGAAGTAAACCTGGCCGCCGCGATTCATTTCGCGCAGAATCGCTTCACGGATGATGCGATCCCCGGTCGGCGTGACAAATGTGCGAACCGGTGTCCGATCACGTGGCGGTGTGTTGATCACCGACAGATCGCGAATGCCCGACAACGCCATATAGAGGGTGCGCGGGATGGGGGTCGCCGTCATGGTCAGGACGTGGACGTCGGTGCGCGCTCGCTTGAGCATCTCTTTGTGGGTGACACCGAAGCGCTGCTCTTCGTCGATCACCAGCAGCCCGAGCCGGCGAAACTCGACATCGTTCTGCAACATTCGGTGTGTACCGATGACGATATCGATCTCACCCTGGCGCAGTCCTTCGAGGATCTGCTTCTGCTCCTGGCGGGTGCGGAGGCGCGAGAGCATTTCGACTCGCACCGGGAACGGCGCCAACCGCTCGCGAAAGCTGCGCAGATGTTGCAACGCCAGGATGGTCGTTGGGACGAGCACGGCGACCTGGAAACCGGAGTTCGCCGCCTTGAAGGCGGCGCGCAAGGCGACTTCGGTCTTGCCATAGCCGACATCGCCGCAGACAAGCCGATCCATCGGACGAATCTGTTCCAGATCGCGCTTGACATCCTGAATCGCTTTGAGTTGGTCGACCGTCTCTTTAAACGTGAATGATTCTTCGAGTTCCTGGTCCCAAACAGAATCGGGCGACAGCGGGGTACCCTGAGCCGATTCGCGCGCGGCATAGAGCTGCAGCAGATCAAACGCGATTTCGCGCACCGATTGACGCACCCGTTGCTTGACGCGGTTCCACTCGGGCGAGCCGAGCCGGGTCAGCTTCGGAGCGATACCTCCGCCCTCGTAGGGCGTGATGCGGTCAATCTGATCGACCGGCAGGTAGAGCCGATCGTTTCCGGCGTATTCGAGCAGCAGATACTCGCGCTCAATGTCGTTCAGAGACAGCCGGACGATGCCGGAATATTTGGCGATGCCGTGCTCGGAATGAACCACGAATGTGCCGGGTTCGAGTCGCTCGAGCATGTGTGGCGCGGCCGTAAATCGCCGTTTCGGCGCGGAGCGAATGACCTGTCGGTAGCCGAAGATCTCACGATCGGTCAATACGAGGAGTTGAACTTCGTCGTTCGCCCAACCGCCGTTGAGTCGTCCGTGAGCGACTTCGATCGTCCCGGGAGTCGGCGGCATCATCGTGGCGCCGGTCCGATTCAGGCCTTCGACGCGGACCCTCGGGAAGATCTCTTGTTCTTCGAGGAGTTCGCGCAGCCGGTTCGCCTGCTCCGTCACGACGACGATCGACCATTCGTCGTGCAGCAGCTCTCGAATTCGTTCAACCAGCCGATCGACGCGACCAGCGTACGACGGCATCTCGCGCGAAAACATCGAGTCCTCGGCGATCGGCAGTGCCACCGACGGTGCCCAGCCGATTGGAATAGCGCCGAAGGCGATCTGACGGGTTCGCGCCAGTTGTCGGATGATTTCCTGCCAGGTCAGATACGTGCGGCGGAGGCCGAGCGGAAGTTCACCTGCGCTTTCCAGCGCCTCTCGTAACTCTTCGGACTGCGCTTCGAGTTGTTCCACGGCCAATCGAACCGCGGCCGGTTCCACGACTAGTAACAGATGATCCTCGGGCAAATAGTCGAGGAGCGTGGCCGGTTGTTCAACCAGGTACGGCGCGAGGAGTTCAATCCCGACTCTGACGTCGCGATGCTCGGTGCGCAGTAGGAGTCGCTGCCATTCCTCTTCAACTTCCGGCCGCAGCGCCGAACTGTCGATCTGCCGGAGTGCGGTTACCGCTTGTGGAGCATGGGCAAGTGAGATTTCGAGCGGCGGGAGCAACGCGAACGTTCCAATACTGTCGATCGAGCGCTGGGTGTCTGGATCGAAGGTGCGGATTGAATCGATTTCGTCGCCGAAGAGATCGATGCGAACGGCGTGCTCTGATGCGGGCGGGAAGATGTCGATGATGCCGCCGCGACGGCTGATCTGTCCCGGTTCGGTCACCATCGGCATGAACTCGTAGCCCTGCTCCAGTGCCGAGGCGACGAACGCATCGACGCGCAGGCGCTGGCCAACGGCCAGATCCACCCGTTCCCCGGCCATCTGTTCCGGTGGATTGACGATCTGGGTGAGCGCGCGGGCCGGCGCGATGATGACTGAAGCCTGGTCGTCGAGCAGCCGTAGCAGCGTTTCAACGCGCCGAGCGCTGACCGTGCGGTCGACCGGCAGTTGCTCGTACGGGAGTGCGTCGGCGACCGGCCAGACAAGCGGCTCGACATCCAGATATTCCGATAGCAGCCCCGCCATCTCTTCGGCGGTATCGAGACGACTGGTGACGATCACCGTTGGACGTTGACCTCGCGCGACGAGCGTCGCGATGACGGCCGCGCGGGCCGCGACGGGCAGGTCGTCGACTTCGAGCACGCGCGAGCTTGGAAGGCGATCGACCGCCTCCTGCAGCGCCACGATCCAGTCGTCACGTTCGAGCAGCGGAATGATTTCAGTCAGCGGCACGGCTGCTCATCCTCTTACTTGCACACCGAACAGGACCGCAACGCATGTCGGGCCCTGCCAAAGATTAGACCGCGATTATACCAAGCGAGGCCGAAAAGGCTGAGTGTAACTACTTGCGTTACTTGCAATCTCGTCTATAGTACCTGCGAATTGTGACAGCGCTTGACCCGGTTGGTGAACGTGGACCGAAATCACATTCGCCTGTTCGTGCTCGGAGTGGTCGTCGCGGTTACCGTCGCGGCGCTCGTCGTCTTCGTGCACGGCGATCGCTCACATGACCTTGTCCTGCAGGTCGAACCGATTGCCGAATCAAGCCAGATGACCGTCTACGCTGGAGGTGCGGTGGCGAGACCCGGTCTTTACACCTTGCCGCTTCACGCTCGTGTCGCGACGCTTCTCGACCAGGCCGGGCTGCTGGCGAGTTCCGATCCAGCAGCGTTGCAACTGGCGGCCGAGCTTCGGGACGGACAACAGGTCATTGTTCCGAAAAAATCAGTCGCCGCGATCGCGACCCAGGCGGCGACGGGCCTACTCTCGTCGACCGGAACGGTCACTTCAGGCACGCCGGAGACGGTATCTCCCGGTCCGATCGACGTGAACAGCGCGACACTTGAACAGTTGGAGTCTCTGCCGGGGATAGGGCCGGCGCTGGCGCAGCGGATCATCGACTACCGCAACGAGCATGGTCCGTTCGCCTCACTCGATGATCTTGCAGAGGTCAGAGGAATCTCCGTGCGCATGGTCGACGGTCTGCGCGACCTTGCCATCGTCGGGCCGTAGCCGTGACCGGTATTACACTGGCTGTCGCGTTCTTGGCCGGTGTTTTGTTGCACGACTCTGGTGCCGGCCTGGTTCTCGGTCTTCCGTTGGCGGGAGGCTGTGTCGTCGCGGCGGTCCTTGCCCGACGACTCGCCGCCCGGGCGATCGTTATGCTGGCGCTCGTGGTGTTGGCGTTTGGTGCCTGGCGTGCGACGACCAGCGTTGATCAAGCCAGGTCGATCGTCGTTCGGGTCGATTCGGACCGCGCGATCGATGCGCTCGTCGTCGGTATGCCCCGCGGCGACACGACCCGAGTATCGGCACAGCTCCGGCCGCGTACCGCCAACGGCCGGACGATCGCCGCCTCACTGCCGCTTATCCCGATCGTGCGGTCCGGCGACGTTATCCGATTCTGGGCGCCAGCTGCCTGGGATGGTCGTGATGCGGGAACGGTGCTGATTCCGGAATCGAGCCCCGGCCACGCGCTGTTTATTCCGGCATTCGAGATTGAGCGTTCATCCACCTCGCCTTTGACCCGGCTGCGCATTTGGACGAACGATCTGCTCACGTCCGCGATCGAACGCTCCGTGCCGGAACCGGCCGGTGCGCTCACGCTGGGGGTCATGAACGGTGATGATTCGGGGATGACTGAGGCGACCCGTCAGCGTTTTCGTCTGAGCGGCATGTCGCATATCACCGCCGTGAGCGGCTGGAATGTCGCGCTTGTCGCTGGATTCTTGTCTCTCTTCACCCGGCGAATGGCGCCAACGAGTGCCGTCACGTTGCTGGCGGGTGTCGGGGCCGTCTGGACGTACGCATTCATCGTGGGGATGGGACCGTCGGTCATCCGCGCCGCTGGCATGGCGACCGTTTTCCTGGCAGCGCGCTGGCGCGGACGACAGGGGGATCTCGTCACGTCGATGCTGCTTACGGTGGCGTTTATCGTCGGGGTGACGCCGTCGATTCGCTTCGATATTGGATTCCAGCTTTCGATCGCCGCGACGCTCGGTATCGTCCTGTTCGTCGAGCAGTTTCCTGATCTGCCGGCACGCCAAAGCGCGTTGGCGCTCCCGTTCGTCGCCCAAGTTGCAGTCGCGCCGCTCCAACTCCATCAATTCGGCTCGTATTCATTGCTGGCTCCACTCGCGAATCTGCTGAGCGCGCCGCTGGTAGGACTCGTGATGAGCGGTGGACTGTTGACGGTGGTTGCGTCTCTGGTTCATCCGCTCGCCGCGGAGATCGCGGGAGCGATCACCTGGATTCCGGCACGGTTGATCATCGCCATAGCCGAACGTGAGGCGGGCATCGGCGGCTCTTCCGGAACGATGTTCGAGCTCGGTTGGAGCGCAACCTTCATGATATACGTGCTGCTCGTGCTCGCGTACTGCGGCTGGTCGATGCGCCGCAAACTGATTCGGCTGCGACAACGAACGCTGCAAGCTAGCGGAGGCATTTGACAAGGCAAATCGCCAACCGGTAATCTTAGCCGGTTATGCGACGACGCCCCGTTCGTCTAGAGGCCTAGGACATCACCCTTTCAAGGTGAAGATCGCGGGTTCGAATCCCGCACGGGGTACAGAAGCCAGGCGGCAATATGAGTAGCGGCGGCGGTTTGTTGGTGAGTCCAGCAGACCGCCGAATTTTTTTTCACTGCGATCGGTCGCGTTGACATCTCCTCTAAAGATCGTTGACAGTTACCCCTGGGGGGTATAAGATTTAAGTAGCGAGATACCCCGTTCGGGTATGAGAGGGAGATGGAACGAATGGACGAGCACGTGACCGAGATCGAAGCAGTCGTACCGGAGCATCAGCACTTCAGCTATCAGCAAGATGCGTTGTTATCGCGCTTGCGGCGGATCGAGGGGCAGGTGCGCGGTGTACAGCGCATGGTCGAAGAGGGGCGTTACTGTCTCGATATCGTTACGCAGATTCAGGCGATCACGGCGGCGGCGGACAAGGTGTCGCAGCAGGTCCTTGAAGAGCATATTCGTGGCTGTGTCGCGGACGCGATCAAAGAGCAGCACGGCGATGAAGCAATTAGCGAGCTTATGACCGTGCTCAGCCGGGCGATGCGCCGCTAACGAGTCTGTGCGGAACGCGCAACATCAGGCGAGCGAACATTGTCCGGTCAATTCAGTTGGTTAGGCGGAGATGGAACTCAAGACGCGCGAACCCATTGTCGAGACCATTCAGAGCGGTGAGCAGGTGACGCTGCCGATCGAAGGCATGACCTGCGCCTCGTGCGTGCGACGTGTCGAGCGCTCGCTGACGAAAGTTGAAGGCGTTCAGGAAGCGAACGTCAATCTGGCGACCGAACAGGCGCGGGTGACGTTCGATCCGGCGCTGGTCGACCTGAGCCGGTTACAACAGGCGGTTGAAAAGGCAGGCTACAAGATTGGCCAGCTGCCGGAGCCGGAAACGTCCGCGCAAGGCGAGATGGTCGACCCGGCAGATGAACGAGACGCGCAGCGCCAGCATGAGCTCGATGATCTGAAGCGCAAGTCGCTGATCAGTCTGGCCGTCGGGCTGGCGATGATGGTCCTTATGTATCTGCCACTTAATGTCTCAATGATGACGCTGGGACCGTTTCTGCTGATCGCGGCGACAATCATTCAGTTCTGGGCCGGTCGGGTTTTCTACGAAGCGACCTGGGCAAGCCTTAAGCATGGCGGCACCAACATGAACACGCTCGTCGCGGTCGGCACGAGCGTCGCCTACGGCTACAGTGCGTTCGTGACGCTTTGGCCGGACGTCGCGGCTCGTTGGGGCTTCCCGTACCACCTCTACTACGAGAGCGCCGTGATCATCATCGCGCTGATCTTGCTCGGTCGTTGGATGGAGGCGCGCGCCAAGAAGCAGATGGGCACCGCCATCAAGGCGCTCATGGGCTTGCAGGCGAAAACAGCCCGTGTCGTTCGCAATGGCATCGAGCAAGACGTGCCGGTTGAATCGGTGCGCGTGGGCGACCTTGTGCGTGTGCGTCCCGGGGAAAAGGTGCCGGTTGACGGAGTGGTCGTCGAAGGTGCCTCGACGGTCGATGAGAGCATGCTGACGGGTGAGAGCCTGCCGGTCGAAAAGGTGGCGGGTGATCCGATTATCGGAGCCACGCTCAACAAGACGGGCAGCTTCGTCTTCCGCGCGACGAAAGTCGGACGCGACACCGCGCTGGCCCAGATCGTTCGGTTGGTCGAAGACGCACAGGGTTCAAAGGCCCCGATGCAGCGGCTGGCGGATACGATCGCGGGCTACTTTGTGCCCGCGGTTCTGGTACTGGCGGCACTGACATTCGCGGTCTGGATTATCTTCGGCCCCGGCCTGACGCTCGCGTTAACCGCGGCGATCTCGGTCCTGATCATCGCCTGCCCGTGCGCCCTCGGGCTGGCGACGCCGACGGCGATTATGGTCGGCACGGGGAAGGCAGCCGAGCACGGCATCCTGATCCGTGGCGGCGAGGCTCTTGAGCAGGCGAGGACGATCGACACGATCGTCCTCGATAAGACGGGCACGCTCACTCGCGGCAAGCCGGCCGTGACGCGCGTCATCAGTCTGGATGGTCGTTCGGAACACGACCTGTTGCGGCTGGTAGCAGGGGCCGAAGTCGGCTCGGAGCATCCGCTCGGTGAGGCGATCGTCAATCGCGCGCGTGAGATGAAACTCGATTTGCCGCATGCGGACCGGTTCGAATCGGTCACCGGTCAGGGTGTGAGCGCAACCGTCGCGGGCCATGAGTTGTTCATCGGCAACGTGGCATTGATGAGTGCGAGCGCGATTGATGTGACATCGCTGGCGCGAACGGCAGGCGATCTCGCCACTGAAGGTGCCACCCCGATGTACGTCGCGCTCGATGGCGCCGCGGCCGGCTTGATCGCGGTGGCAGATACGCTCAAACCTGAGTCACGGACAGCGATCGAAGAGCTGGCGGCCCTCGGGCTCGACGTCTGGATGTTGACCGGCGACAACCGTGCTACGGCAGAAGCGATCGCGCGTGAAGCCGGCATCACCAACGTGCTGGCCGAAGTCTTGCCTGATCAAAAGGCGGCCCAGATCAAGTCGCTGCAAGCGGACGGGAAAGTCGTCGCTATGGTTGGCGACGGCATCAACGATGCCCCCGCGCTCGCGCAGGCTAATCTCGGCATCGCAATCGGCACGGGCACGGACGTCGCAATGGCCGCCTCAGACATCACGCTGATCGGCGGCGATTTGCGCACCATCGTATCGGCGATCGCGCTGTCGCGCAAAACGGTTGGGGTCATCAAGCAGGGACTGTTCTGGGCGTTCGGTTACAACGTGATCCTCGTGCCGGTCGCGATGGGCGTACTCTACCCGTTCACGGACGTGCTGCTCAGTCCCATGCTGGCGGCCGCCGCCATGGCGATGAGCAGCGTCAGCGTCGTCACCAATGCGCTTCGGTTACGCGGCTTCCGCGCGCCTCAGGACGCCCGCGAGATTCTGCATCCGCCGTTGCGCGCCAAAGTGAGCGAATACGCCTATCTCGCCGGGATCGCGCTCATCGCCCTGCTGATTGGGGCCGGTGCGCTGGCTCTTGCAACGAAGACCGACACCATGAATTCCTTGAGCGGTAACGCCAGCGCCATGTCGATGGATAAAACGGCGAGCATCCCACTGGCCGATCGTGCGATTACGATCGAGACGAGCGATCAGCTCCGCTTCAATCCGGCGTCCATCGATGTTCGCGAAGGTGAGACGATTGCGTTCACGATCACCAATGGTGGTTCGATTGACCACGAGTTCGTGATCGGCGATGCGGCCGTCCAATCCGAGCATGAAGCCGAAATGGGTGGCGGTATGGGTGAGATGGACGAAGACGAAGGGAACGCCGTTTTGGTGCCGGCCGGAAAGACCGCGACGCTGATCTACACCTTCGATCAGCCGGGCACGCTCTTCTACGGTTGTCATGTAGCGGGACACTATGCCGCTGGAATGGAGGGGACGATAACGGTCCAGGGTCGCTAACGATAGATTGATGCGTGGAACATTCGTGAGATCAACGAGAGGTCATTCAATGGCAACCACGGTTTTGACGGTACCGGATATCTCCTGCGAGCATTGCGAGCGTGCGGTGAAGAACGCGCTCGAACCACTGGCCGGGGTGGGAAGCGTCGATGTGAACATCCCCGAGCATCTGGTGCGTGTTGACTTTGACGAGAACCAGGTCAACGTCGACGCGATGCGTGCGGCGCTGGCTGAAGAAGAGTATCCGGTCAGCGCGGTCGACGGTCGCGCGGCCTGATTCGAAAGCCCGTGAAACGAGCGTTCGGTCTTCAAACTGGACGCTCGTTTTGTGTATCCCGCACTTCGTTCGTCTTTCAAAGTGGTACTGATACCGTCATTGCGACATCGGATCGCCCGCGCTATGCTGGCGCCGAATTGATGCGGATGACCGTATGAACGCACGCACCGGGGGCATTGGCATGACAATCGATTCGGCGCAGACGCCGCTGATCGTTCAGGTCAAAAATGACGTCGCGACGCTGACGTTAAATCGACCGCGCTACAAAAACGCCGTTAATTTCGAGCTGCTCAGCCTGCTGGATGAGACACTCGACCGCTTGACCGCCGAACCGCCGCGCATCATCGTCTTACGGGGCGCCGCGCCCGGCTTCTGCAGCGGTATCGATCTGAAGGAATCCCGTGAAACGAACCAGGAATTCGCGCGGCGGCGTGTATCGCTGATGCATCGGGTGCTCCGCAAGCTCCGCCTGGTGCCGGCACCGCTTATCGTCGCCTGTGATGGCGTCACTGCCGGGCTTGGCACCGAATTGCTCATTTCCGGCGATCTCCGCTTCGCGACGAGAGATTCGCGCATGAGCTATCCGGAGCCACGCGTCGCGGTCCCATCGCCGGCGCACCGGCTGGTCTGGTTGATCGGGCTGACGAAGGCGCAGGATATGCTGCTCACCGCGCGTTGGGTGGATGCGGATGAGGGGGAGCGCATCGGCCTGATCACGCGAGTGGTTGATGATCTGGATACAACCGTGAACGAGACGATCGAACAGTTGCGCGGCCTGTCGCCGCTGGCGCTGGCGCAGACGAAGGAAAATCTCTGGGTGAGCGTGCAAGCCGGCGCCGAAGGTGCTTCGATGCATCACATCGCCGCCGTGACGCTCTCGGCCACCACCGCCGACCGACGCGAAGCGCTTTCCGCCTTCGCCGAGAAGCGCACACCGAAATACCCGGCATGACGGCGGAGAACTCGATGGGCAGCGCACTCGACGGCATACGGGTTATCGATCTAAGCCGGCATCTGGCAGGGCCGTTCGCCGCCATGACGCTTGGCGACCTGGGTGCCGACGTCATCAAAGTTGAAGCGCCTGGACGGGGCGACGATACCCGAGGCTATCCGCCGTTCTGGAATGGGATCAGTTGCTATTACCTCAGCGCGAATCGAAATAAGCGAAGCGTGACGGTTAATCTCCAAACATCGGAAGGCCAAGAGATCGTCCGTCGACTCGTCCGCGACTCCGATATCTTGATCGAGAATTTCCGGCCCGGCGCGACCGAGCGTTGGGGCCTCGGCTACGACGATCTTCGCGTGCTCAACCCCCGTCTCATTTATTGCGCGATCTCGGCGGTCGGACGTGACGGTCCCGATCGCGATCGTGCAGGGGTCGATCTACTGATGCAAGCGTACGGCGGGTTGATGAGCATCACCGGCGAGGCCGGGCGTCCGCCCGTAAGAGTTGGTACGTCAGTCGTTGACTTGACAGCCGGCGCCAACGCGGTTCAGGCGATCCTGGCCGCGCTGTATGTGCGCGAACGGACCGGCCGGGGACAGCGCGTGGAATCGTCGTTGCTGGAAGGTCAGGTCTCCTGGCTGACCTATCACGCCGTGTCGTATTTTGGCACTGGCCAGGTTCCGGAGCGGATCGGTTCAGCGCACGCCAGCGTGGCGCCGTACGGGGCGTATCCGACAGGTGATGGCTTCCTGGTCATCGCGGTCGCCTCCGACGCGCTCTGGCGGCGTTTTTGCCAGGCAATCGGGCATGCTGAACTGCTGGAAGATCCACGATTCGCGACAAACGCCGATCGTTGTGCCAATCGTGATGAGCTTGATGGCGTCTTGATTCCCATGCTGGCCGAATACGACAGCCGCTCCTGGGCGGAGCGGATGGACGCGGCCGGGGTGCCGTCGAGTCCGGTAAATACCATTGATACCGTCCTGTCATTGCCACAAATCGCGCACCGCGAGATGGTGATCGAAACGCCGAGGGACGAAATCCCGGATCTGCGTCTGCCGGGGATCGCGATCAAACTCGACGAAACGCCGGGCAGCATCCGCCGTCCGCCGCCATTGCTCGGTGAGCAGACCGGCGAGGTATTGGCGCAATTCGGCTACACAGAGGAGGAGATCGCGCGATTCCGCGCGGCGGGAATCGTGTGACGGAAGTCGGTGAGGAGGACGCAACTCGTGTTCCGTTCGGAGCCGGACGCCACCAGGAGCATGACGCCGGCGAGCGCTTCGTACAGGGAAGGATCTCGATATGCCTGATATCAACGCGATTCGCGAGATGGTTCCGGGTGTCCTCGATACCGTCTACCTCAATACCGGCACCTGCGGCCCGTTACCGCGGGTCGCTCACCAGGCGGTTCTCGATGAGATGGCGCATGACCTGACCAAGGCGCGCATCGATGGAGGGCATTTCCCACACATTCGTGAGCTACGTGATGTGGTGCGTGAACTGGTCAGCCAGGTCATCGGCGCCGACAAGAGCGAAATCGCGATCACCAGCAGCACGACGGACGGAATGTACGCGGCAATCAGCGGCTATCGCTGGCAGCCAGGAGATGAACTGATTCTGTCGAACATCGAGCATCCGGGTGGGTTGCTGCCGTCGTTCCTGGCGAAGCGGCGCTACGGTGTGCGTATTCGTGTGGCTGACATCGGTCTCGGAGGCGGCGAACCCGCTGACGTTGTCGCAACCTTCGAACAGCTGATCACGCCGCGTACGCGTATGATCGTGATCTCACATGTCTCATACACCACCGGCGCCCGGCTGCCGGTGAAGGAGATCGTCGAGATGGCGCACAGCCACGATGTGCTCGTCGCGGTCGACGCGGCGCAGTCGTATGGCGCGCTCCATCTCAACATGCACGATCTGGGCGTCGACTTCTACGCCGGATCCGGTCAGAAGTGGATGTGCGGACCGGACGGCACTGGCATGTTCTACGTCCGTGCGGCGAGCACCGGCGAACTCGAGCCGGTTCTCGGTTCGGGCGGCATGATGATCGGTTCGCTCGATTACTTTGGCGGTTCGTACGCGCCGCCGCTCGGTGCGCAGCGCTTCGACACCGCCGGGCGTAATACGGCGTTGTTGGCGGGTCAGGCGGCCGCTACTCGCTGGATTCTCGAGGACGTCGGCGTCGAGTGGGCAACGAAGCGCATCACCGATCTCTGCCACCAAACGTACGACCAATTGGCCGAACTGGACGGGATTACCATGGTGACGCCGCGAGAAGCACTCGCCGGTCTGATCGCCTTCAACGTCAGGGGGATCGACGCTCCGGATCTCTCCAAGCGGGTCGCCGAGGAGTCGAATGTCACGATCCGGTTCGTGAACAAGTACATCAACAATCCGGACGCCGCACGGGTGTCGGTTGGTTTTTATAACACCGAGTCCGACATCGAGCAGTTGATGGACGCCATCCAAAAAGTTCAGAAAACACTCGACTAGCTCGTCGTTCTTTGCTGCGAAAAGCGCCGGGTGGGATTCCCACCGGCGCTTTCGTGTCTCTACAGCAATTTGCAGATACGTTGACCCACTGGCCCCCGGTAGGGGCAACCCCCCGTGGTTGCCCTGGTCGTGTGTCGTCACGTTTGCCCGCAGGGTACCAGGGCAACCACGGGGGGTTGCCCCTACGAAGGTTGGTCATTCAATGTGCAAACCGCTGTAGGAGAAGCGTATGAAACACCTGGTACTTCACGCCCGACGACAGGTTACTTTCGGCACCAGACACCTGCCGAGCCGTGGCGTAGAGTGAGAGTGGTAAAGGAAGTTGAGGAGGTCGACAAGATGCAAACAGTCTCAGGAAGAATTCGTGTTCGCGTTGTGCCGCTGGGCGGCGTTTACACCTTTGCACCGGCGCAGCCGGTGGACGGCTCAAACCCGGTTCATGATGAGCCGGTGTCGTCGCGATCGTCGCACCAGAACGGGCAGATCCTGCGTCGAATCGAGCGCAAGCGAGCCACCCCCCGGGCGTAGCCGGGCGAGATGCAAGCCAACGACAACCGCAGCCCCGCGTCCCTCAAACGCGCGAATGCAGCACCCTCCTCGTTTCCTCCCATCGCATGTGAAGTGACAGTAAGTCCACCGCCAAGCCGCTCAGTGGGTACAATGCAGGAGCAAATCGTACGGCGCACGACCTTTGCGCTTGATGCACGGTCAGGTGGAAGCAATGCACGGTCTCAACTGGGTCGACGTCGTGCTGGTGCTGATCATCCTGGCATCAGCGCTGGCTGGATTGCAGCGTGGTCTGATCCGCGGTGCACTCGATTTGGTAGCCGTCGTCATCTCATTGCTGATCGCGTCGTACGGTTATCATCGCGTCGCCGATCTGGTTTCGTCGCGTATCTCCATGAGCGATATTGTCGCGAATATCATCGGCTTCGTGATCGTGCTCGTGATTGTCCAGATCGCGTTCTCGATCTTGATTCTGGGGCCGCTAACGCCGGTCATCTGGAGTATTCGTCGAATACCGCTCAGTAAAGAGATCGACGGCTTTCTTGGCGTCATTCCGGGAGCGGTCAAAGGGATCGTGATCGCCGCCGCGGTCGCGCTGATCCTCGTCCTGACGCCGCTCGGGAATAGCTTCGACCAGCCGGTCGGGCAGTCGAAGGTCGCCGCTCGACTTCTCACCGGCGCCAATCAGGCGATCGCGAAAAGCGATGGCCACGCCGGCATTAACCTTTCCGGCATTATGCTGGTGACCGAGCCGGATGCCGAGCAGGGCACCACGCTCCCGTTCCACGAAACGAGCGGATATCACGAAGGCGAGGCGGATGAACAGACGATGCTGGCGCAGTTGAATCAATCCCGAAAGGAGCACGGCCTTGCCCCGCTGCGGGACGATCCGGAGCTTCGACAGCTGGCCGCCGGACATAGCGAGGAGATGCTGAACCTTGGCTATTTCTCGCACGTCTCGCCGCTGAAAGGTTCGCCGTCCGACCGGGCGAAAGCAGCGGGGATTGAATTTGCGGTGATTGGCGAAAATATCGCCTACGCACCGACGATTGATGTGGCCGAGCGTGGCTTGATGCGCAGCGAAGGTCATCGCGCCAATATCCTCTCGCCTGAGTTTACGCGGGTCGGAATCGGGGTCGTTGTGACCTCGTTCGGCACACGAATGGTGACGCAGGAGTTCGCCGGGCCGTAACATGGGAGTCGTACCGCAATTGACGATCGGATAAGGAGCGCAGAGACGCATGGTCAACGTAATTATCCCGGTGGCCGGGCTCGGTACCCGGTTGCGACCACTGACCTGGAGCAAACCGAAGCCGCTCGTCAGTGTCGCCGGCCAACCGGTCCTTGGCCACGTTCTCGACCGGTTGGAAGTGCTCGATATCGACCGGGTTGTCTTCGTCACCGGCTACCTCGGTGACCAGATCGAGCAGTATGTTCGGGCGAACTACGATTTCGATGCCCGCTTTGTTGCCCAGCGTGAACAGCTCGGCCAGTCGCACGCCGTGCATATGGCGCGCGGCGAAGTCACCGGGCCGACGTTGATCGTCTTCCCGGACATGATCTTCGAAGCAGACCTGAAGCTCCTCGCGCACATCGAAACCGATGGCGCGATTTTCGTCAAGGCGGTCGAGGATCCGCGCCGCTTCGGTGTGATCGTGGCAGAGCAGGGCCAGATTCGTGAGCTCGTTGAGAAGCCGGAAAAGCCGATTTCAAATCTGGCGGTTGTTGGGCTCTATTACTTCAAACGGATCGAGGACCTGTTCGAAGCCATCGAGTATCAGATGGAACACGACCTGCAGCAAGGCAACGAATATTATCTGGCGGCCGCGTTGCAGCACTTGATCGACCACGGCACGACGATGACGCACCTGCCCGTCGACGTCTGGGAGGATTGCGGCAAGCCGGAGGCGCTCTTGAGTACCAATCGGTTTTTGCTGCGGAAGAGCAGTGACACGCCGAATGTGCCCGGTTCGGTCATCGTTCCCCCGGTAGTCATCGCACCCACCGCGATTGTGCGCAATTCAGTCATCGGCCCATTCGCGAGCGTCGGCGACGGGGTGACCGTGACGAATTCGATAGTGACCGATTCGATCATCGACGACGGCGCGCGTATCGAGACCGTTATGTTGCAGGGCTCGATCGTCGGCCAGAACGCTTTTGTGCGTGGCGATTTCATGCGGGTGAGCGTCGGTGATTCGTCCGACATCGTGCTGGCGGCCAATAGCGAGGAGAACGGGTCGGGCCGTGGCTAGCGACGACCAGAACTCAGCGTCTGACTGGCTGGAAATCTCGGTCGAAGCCGATGCCGAATCGGTTGATGCGGTCGTCGATCTCTTCAGTCGGCACGTCTATAACCGTGGCGTGGTGTTGAACGAGCCATTCGTGCAGGATTCGGACGGCGACAACCTGGAAATCGATGCGACTCGGCCGGTCGTCGTCTCGGGTTACCTGCCGCTTGACGATTCGGTGGAAGATGCGGTCGCGCGAATCGATAACGGTTTGTGGCATCTGCGGCAGCTCGGCACCGTCGGCGAGCTGACGCGACGGGTGCAGCATGAAGAGGACTGGGCGAACGCCTGGAAAGAGCATTTCCCGATCACCCGTATCGGACGGCACTTTGTCGTGCGACCAACCTGGCGCGACTATACGGCTCAGCCCGATGATATCGTGATCGATCTCGATCCCGGTATGGCGTTCGGAACCGGGCTGCACCCGACGACCGCGCTTTGCCTCGGCTGGCTCGAAACGCTGGACCTCCACGGTCTACGCGTGCTCGATGCCGGCGCTGGTTCGGGTATCCTCTCGATCGCCGCCATGAAGCTTGGCGCCGATGCGATCGACGCCATTGAAATCGACCCGGTCGCCGTGAGCGCCCTGCGGCAGAACATCGCGCGCAACGATCTCAGCGAGCACGTCAGCATCTGGACCGCGGATGCCACCAAACCACTGCCGGTCGATGGTCCATACGACCTCATACTGGCCAATATGATCTCACGCATCCTCATGGCAACGTCCGCGTCGCTCGCCGCGGCAGCGGGGCCGAAGACGACTCTGGTGCTGAGCGGCTTGATTGAAGCGCATGAAGACGAGGTCGCCTCGACGTTCGCCCAGCATGGTTTCCAGGTCAATGACCGTCGTACCAGCGGCGATTGGGTGTCGTTACTCATGACGCGCGGATCTTCAGATTGAGTCGTCATGGGCACCGCTTCTTTGTCACAGGTCCGCTTCAGGTCGGGATGGATTTAACACTTTCCGATCAAACAGCGCGACAGATCGCCAATGTGCTGCGATTGAAGCGTGGTGACCAGGTGCAGCTTTTTAACGGCGATGGCTCGGAATGTACTGCCGAGATCACTGATGTTCGGCGCGGGTCGGTCGAGGTGCGCGTCTCGCAACGTGAACCGGGGTTGATCGGGATGCGACCAGCGCTGGAGATCGGGCTGGCGCTGATCAAGCATGAACGCTTCGAATGGGCGCTCCAGAAGCTGACGGAACTCGGCGTCACGCGGGTCATCCCACTGACGACCGAGCGAACCGTGTTATCATTTCGGGCTGATCGTGCTGCGCAGCGGCTCGAGCGCTGGCAACGGATCGTCATCGAGGCGTCCGAGCAGTCCGGTCGCGCGACGCTGCCGTCTGTCGAGCCGGTTGTGGAATTTGCGGATCTACTCGCCGAACCCTCAGCCGCGCGTACGATTGTGCTCTGGGAAGACGAGCAGGCGTACGATCTTCCGCGGATGCTCGACGATCGTCCGACACTGCTCCTGGTCGGCCCAGAAGGCGGATTCTCGGCGGCTGAGGTCGATCAAGCACGCGAAATGGGTGCGGAGACGGCATCGCTCGGTCCATTGACATTGCGTGCGGAAACGGCGGCGGTTGCGGCGGCCGCCATGATGATGGCACACCGTCTGACCCAGGAAACTGATTAGCGCTTGGAAGATATTTGTGGTCACGACTCGTAAGAACCGCCGCGTCGCACTCGTGCCGGATCAGTCCGGTGTCATCGCATCGGTCGCGCCGGGCTCGCTCGGCGCTGAGCTTGGCCTGGAGCCAGGGCAGCGCATCATCTCCATCAACGGCGAACCACTCAATGACGCGCTCGATTTTCAATTCGCGGCGTCGAGCACGGACGTCGTGCTCGAAGTTGAAGCGGGCGACGAGATCGTCGAATATCAGGTTGAACGCGACCTCGACGAAGTCTGGGGCGTGACGTTCGCTGATCCGACCTTCGACGGTATTCACATTTGCGAGAACACCTGCCCCTTCTGCTTCATCAAGCAGCTGCCCAAGGGCATGCGTAAGAGTCTCTACGTCATGGACGACGACTACCGCTACTCAATGCTCTACGGCAATTTCGTCACACTTACAAATCTCACAGAGGCCGATTGGCAACGTATCGAAGAGCAGCGCATCAGCCCCATTAACGTCTCGGTTCACGCGACAAACCCCGAAGTGCGCGTGGCGTTGGTTGGCAATCCCAAGGGCGCCCGCATCATGGAGGATCTGAAGCGTCTTGAACGCGCGGGGATCGATTACAACACGCAGGTCGTGCTCTGCCCGGGGATCAACGATGGCGCGGAGCTTGATCGGACGATCGCTGAACTGGTCGAATCCGGTCCACGCCTCATCTCGATCGCGGTCGTGCCGGTCGGTCTGTCGAAATTTGGGCTGGAGCGGCAAAGCCGGCGCGTGCGGCTCTCGCGAACCTGTATGCGCACACTTCCCGGCGCGACGATCGATATTCGACGTTTCGAACCGAGCGAAGCTGAACTGGTTATCGAGCAGATCGAACGCTGGCAGGCGCAGTTCCGGCGCGAACGCGGCCGCACGTTCGTTTACCTCGGTGATGAGTTCTATCTGATGACCGGCCGCCCGATTCCGGCCGGCAAATTTTACGACGGCTTCCCGCAGGTGGAAGATGGGATCGGCATCACGCGTCTCTTCCTAGATGACGCCGCGCGGCTTCTCAAGCGCACCGCCCCAGGCTCGGGGCGCGGGCGTTCGGGCACGATCGCGTGCGGCACGCTTATTTCCGACACGATGCAGCGGCTCGTGGACCAGATCAACACCCACACCGGCGCGGCTTTGCGCGTAGCGACCGTCGAAAACAAGCTCTTTGGTTCAGAGATCAATGTTTCCGGCCTCTTGACCGGCGGGGATGTCTGCGACGTGCTGGAGCAGGAGCGGTTCACGGATCCGGTCTTCGTGTCGGAGAATATGGTTTCCAAGCGGACGAAGACTTTCCTCGACGACATGCATGTCGAACAGATGCGAGAACGACTCAGTCGTCCGGTATCCGCTGCCGCCTATTTGAGCCAGGTCTTCGAGCGACTCGATCCGTCCTCGCCCGCAATGTGATCGACCGGTGATTCTTGAAGACGGTGCCAGGGGCACGATCCTCTCCGTTCGTGTCGTGCCACGGTCGTCGAAAAACGTGATCGAAGGCGTCGTTGACGGTTTGCTCCGCGTTCGACTAACGGCCCCGCCGGTTGATGGCTCCGCCAACGCGGCATTGATCGACTTGATCTCCCGCGAATGCGGCGTTCCGAAGTCGCGCGTCGTGATCATCGCCGGCGAGCGTTCGAGACAGAAACGTATCCTCCTGCGCGGGATTGATGCCGCTCAGATCTGCGATCGGCTCGGGATCGTAGAAGGTTAACTCCGGCGCTTACGTACGATCGCCGCTGCGATCGCTCCAGCAGCGGCCAGACCGGCCCCCATCGCCGCGAATACCAATCGCTTGACTCGAGAAGATGTGCGTGGTTTGCCGTTGCCCATGGTGGACGGTTGGTAGGAGCGCATGCGAAGCCAGAGGAGAATCGTTTCTTTCATGGCACGGAAGACGACCTTCGGACTACCGCCCGAGGATTCGCCCGCCGCGCGTGGATAGTGATGCACGCCGACTTCGATCTGCGAGGCGCAAGAGCGGCGAGACTTGGCGAGGATTTCGGTGTTGATGAGCGCTCCCGGCGATTCGAGCTTCATCGTCTTGAGGAGATCGGCGCGGAAGACCTTGAATGCGCAGTCGGTATCGCGCAGATTGACGCCAAACAGGAAGCGAACGGCTAATTTGAAGGTGCGCGCGTAGAGGATGCGGTAGAACGCGTCCTGCCGGTCGATTCGATAGCCGGCCACGATATCGTATTTGCCGACGAACGGCGACAGATACGATAGATCCGCGATATCGAACTGTTGGTCGGAATCCATGAACATGATGAAGTCGCCGCCGGCCGCTTGAAAACCGGAGGTGAGAGCCGCGCCGTAACCGCGATTCTTCGGATGATGGATCGCGCGGATCAGGGGATTTTCGGCGGCGAGACGATCGATCAATTCACCGGTGCCGTCGACACTGCCGTCATCGACGACGATAATCTCGAATGATTCAGCCAATTCGGGCAAAACATCGAGCGCTCGCTGGGTAACGACGGGAATGTTGTCGATCTCGTTGTGAGCGGGCAGCACCAATGAGAGTTTGCCCGGGATCATTTCGTCTCCTGCCACGGCGAGCCCGGCCTCGCGTTTGAGGTCGGGCCGCTGCTCTGCATCAATCCCGGACGAAGTATAGCCATTTCCCGCGAACGGAATTATTTCGGCATCTCCTTCAGCGCCGTGTAGGAGGGGCGAGGGCTCCAGTCCGGGTTCAGGACCGACCAGGGTGATTTTTCGTCGCTGGGACTCGAAATCACGCTGTAGTTCAGGTTCCATACACTCATCACGCCGATCCAGGGCCATTGATCCCTCGCGATCTCAAAGGCGCGGACGAGATAGTCGGCCTGATTCTGGTCGCTATTCTGTGCGCCGTATTCATATCCGGGCGCCTGGTTCGCCGTGGTCCAGCCAAATTCCGTGAGCCAGATCTGCTTGGCGGCGTCGTTATTATCGATCATCACCTGCCGCAGCTGCTCGATGCGCCGGAAATAGAATGACGGATCGTTCTGCCAGCCGGGGCCTGGGCCAGGATTATCAGGCCACAACGTATCAGGGGGATTATTGTTGCTCCCCGGATGGGCTCCCAGATCATCAAAGTACGCTTTCGCCTCGCCACCGTTGTACTGATACACCTGACGAAGGTACTGGACGTCATCGATCGCGATCGATGGATCTTGCACGCCGGTTGGCGTCAAACCGCCGAAGAGAACGATTGCGTTTGGCGCTCCCGCTTTGACCGCGGGATAGGACGCCTTGAGTAAGTTGACGTAACGTCCGACGTCAACCGTGCCGCCGGTTTCACTTGCAAGGTTTTCCTCGTTCCAGGTCTCCCATGCCTGCACCTTGCCCTGATAGCGGGCAGCGAGCATCTTCATCGTTGCCGCGTAGGCCGTCGGGTCGACGGGAATGCCGCCTGAAGCGTCAGCCCAGGCGGGCGCCTTCACTACGCTCGCGATGATTTTCACCCCGGCGCTATTGGCGGCATTGACGACACGGTCGAGTGGCAAGAGATCATATTGCCCCTGTGTTCGCTCGATGTGACTCCACTGAACCTGAAGACGGATCCACGAGAACTGGGCGTTCTTGACCATATTTAGCGTCTGCTGGTTGAAGGCATCACCGGTGCCGTCGCCGTTCAGAAAGACGTTGAAGCCGTAGCCGACATGCGGACCGTAGAGCTGCGTGGAGGTCGGATCGGGCGGCGGCATTTGAGGGTCTTGCCGCTGCAACGCACTATCGGGAGCCGGATGCAGCTTGAGGTATTCTCGCCCGAGCAGCCCGAGCAGTACTTCATACTTGGTGCCTTTGTACTCGGGGTGGTATTCGAAGCGGGCGCGCTCGAAATACTGCGCCGTATGCACCTGGCCGTCACCGGCCGGCGGATCTTGATTCTTCTCGTCGAACTCTTCCGAAAGTGGATAGCCGAAGTTCGGGAGGCCTCCGTTGTCGTTCCAGAACGTCTTGAACCCATAATTCAGCGAATGCTGCGTCTCTGGATAATAGACGTGGTCGTTGGAGTTATCGAAGGCGCCGATTGGCTTGAAGGGTGCTTCGCCGCTTCGTGATTGCGTCAGGTCGGCACCAACCCGTGTCAAGAGAACGACGTAAGGCGTTCCCGCGTTTTCCGGGTGATATTCGAACACGGCGCGCTCGAAATACTGGCGATAGTAGCCGTCTTGCTTGAATACGCCGGTGATCGGATAGCCCTGAACAAAGAGTCCACCGTGTGTTTCCCAGTACTGTCGAAATTGTCCCTGCACCCAGAAACCGGTCTCCGGAAAGTAGCGGGGCATCAAGAGATCATCCGGAGAGGATGGTGCCGCCTGGACCGACGCCAGTGGACTGCCAAGCGCCAGCATCAGACCGATGAGTAACAGAACGGACACCCGCCTCAGTTTCGATCCCAATTCCTTTACCCCTCCCTGGGCGCTCACGACGACTGTGCGACGCGAGCGTGCGAGTCGAAGTCTCGTCGGTTTGGTCAAGTTTCGCGGTTACGCTACGACAACGGGCGAGCGGTCTCGCCGGTGACGTCGTCAATCACCTTCTGCCGCTCCGAAATCCCCGTGAGCGGTGCCCCCAGAAGGTTGCGCAGATTTCCCCCGGCGATGTGTTCCAACGTGCTGCTCAGGGCGCAAATTGGAGGTGCACGTCGCCGATCGCGATGACATCTCCATAACGAAGGCCGGTTGGCACGGTGACGGGCTGGCTGTTCAGTCGCGTTCCATTCGTGCTGTTCAGATCGCTCACCCACCAGCGCCCGTCGCGCCAGGTGATCTGCACGTGCTCACTCGAGACGAACGTGTCATCGAGGAAGATCGTGGCGCGCGGATGACGCCCGATGACCGTGACCGGTTCCAGTTCCAGCGTCATGCCGGAGCGCAGCCCTGATCCACCCCCCTTTTGCACGATCAGATGTGCCGTGGCGTCGATCTCGTCTGACTCGGCACCACGCGCGGTGAACGCGCTCAACTCGCGTCCGATGACGCGGAGAACCTGAAAGAGGAAAAAATAGAGCAGGAAGATGAAAATGATGCGAAGCAGAAGGACAAACCACTCAAACGGCAGTTGATTGATCATTACCTTGGACGACCCTGCGCCCCCTGAGGGACGGCGCCACGATACGGCAGGAGTTCGAGTTTCGCATTGCCGACGACGACCGAATCGCCCTGCTCAATGGCGCGCCGCCGGACTTGAGTGCCGTTCACGATCGTCCCGTTCGTCGATTCGAGATCGACGATCTCCAGATGACCGTTCACGTACTCGATGCGCGCGTGGTAGCGCGACACTTCCGGCTCGGGAATGACGACATCGTTGTCGAGCGAACGCCCGATCGTGGTGAGTTGCCGCCGGATCGAGAACATCTCCTCGGGCCGTACCGCGCTCGTGACGCGGAGCAACTGCGGCGGCACGTTACCGGTTCGCTCGACGACTCGGTAGACCTCGGTCCGCTGCACAGCCTCCTGCTGCACCGGATCGTACCCGGGAAGCTCGGCGATGTGCGCGTCGACACTGATCGTGCGCGGTTCGATGCGATCGTCGCCGAACATCTGGACGCGCACCTGATCGATGAAGCCGTAATTGCGTTCGTCAGCCAGGTCGATGAGCCAGTCTTCCATCTGCCGGCAGAGGCTGGTGACGAAATCAGTGTAGATCACCATGTCTTGCGGGTTGAGGTAAACACTGTAGTCGTTCGGGACGACGATGCCGTCAACCGTCGCGAGCTGGTTGCCCTCCATGGCACGTTCGAGACGCCGGCCGATTTCAGCCGGCTGGATCGGGCTGCGAAAAATCCGCCCGACGGAACCTTCCATCAGGCGTTCGAAGAATCGTTCAAATCGTTGCAGGCTGTTTACCACGGCAGTCGAGCCATCCTGAGTGGTCCGGTATTGCTACCCTGAACGCGCGAAATTATAGGCGTTCGTGCTGGCCACGGTCAAACGCTTCCCGGTGATTCGTCGTCATGATTGACGCGTGCATAGTCCTGTGGCCGCCGGAATACGACGAAAAAGAGCAGACCAAAGATCGCGAAGACTTCGAGGCCGAACGGCAGATAGCCGGTGTAGCCGAGCAACGGCATCTCGAAGAGATGCGCCGTTCCGACAAACGGCACCGAATACGTCCATTTTGGCATCGACCAGTAGTTCCACATCTCCCAGAAGAAACCGGTCACCACCGTCGCCAGCATGATATTCCAGAGCGCCGCCCAATTGCCGTCGCGTACGAAGCTGGAAATCGAGCGCTGGCCGAGCAGCGCGTTGATCGGTTCGATGATGAAAAAGACGGACAGCCAGGCGAGCGGAAACGCGTAATGCGGCCAGGCGATGACGGCAGCGAGCATCAGCCAGCCGAGCAGATGCAGGGCGATGATCGCTGGACGCTTCGGTTTCCATGCAGGCAGAGACGGCAATCGTTCGCCAATGCCGAAGCTCGCCAGGAGTTCGGTCATTTCGAGCACCGCCGGCATGACCGTCGAAAACGCAATCGACGCGAGCAGGACGTAGACGAACTGCGTGTAGATGACCGGGGTATGGTAGTGCCAGTTGCCGAGCCAGCGGTTGATGATCTCGAAGATCCACCAGAACGGAACGGAGCCGGCGAACAGCAGCGCAAACTTGCCGGCACTTCGCGTCAGAAGCGAGGAACCGGTGCGGCGCTCGACAGTGCCATCGAGAAGCAGGATAAAGCCGAACCAGAGTGGGAAAAAGTAGTAATCCGATAGTGGCCGCAGTTGCAACCATGCGACCGGCCACCAGAACGCGACGAGCAAGAGTCCGGGTATGATTCGCTGAACGGAGAGGTGTCGCTCTGCGGTTAGTTGACTGGCCGCCACCTGGTCCCCTCACGATCGGATCGTTTGGTCGAAGCCAGCGCCCCACGCCGTGGCGAAGATAGGAGCACGACTAGAGTATGCCAGAAAACGGACAGCATTCCGGGCCGCGGCTGGCGCCATCGATCCTGGCCGCCGATCTCGGTCATCTTGAGGATGAGATTCGAGCAGCCGTCGACGGCGGAGCCGACTACGTTCACATCGACGTGATGGACGGCCGCTTCGTGCCGAATATCAGTATCGGTGTGCCGGTGGTCGAGGCGGCCCGCCGGGTAACGACCCTGCCGCTCGATGTGCATCTCATGATCGTCGAGCCGGAGCGCTACATTGAGCGCTTCGCTGAGGCCGGGGCCGATCTGCTTACGGTCCAGGTCGAAGCGTGTGTCCATGTACATCGGACTCTGCAGCAAATTCGCGAGGTTGGCTGCCAGGTTGGTCTCGCGCTCAATCCGGGTACGCCGGTGTGTGTGCTCGAAGAGATCGCGTCACTGCTCGATGTCGTCCTGGTGATGAGCGTTAACCCCGGCTTCGGTGGGCAATCATTCATTCCAACCTCGCTGCGCAAGATCCAGCGAGTACGCGAGCTTCTTGATGCGGTCAATCCGGAGGCTTTGATCGAAGTCGACGGCGGCATCAAACCGGAGAACGCGCGTGAAGTCTGGCAGGCCGGTGCCGGGATTCTGGTTGCAGGAACGGCAATCTATTCATCGGATCGATCAGTGGCCGAATCGATCGATGCGTTTCGAGCCGTGTTCGTTGATTGATGTCAGTCAGATCTGCCGCGCCTGAGAAGCAACGCCGGAATCATCGCCAGCACGCAGATCACCGCCGCAACCGCGAACGTGTCTCGAATGATCGACAGTGTCAACGGCAGCGCAACGTTTTCGAGATATTGCTCCTGCCGGATGAGATACTCCGCGAGCGATTCCGTAGGCGACTGCTTCAGTGGCGGCAGAGCGGTGAGTTGACGGTTGAGGCGGCTGACGGCCCAGCCGGTCATGGCTGAAATGCCGATTGTCATGCCGAAGAGGCGAGTGGCGATGACGAGACCGGAGGCAATGCCGAGATCGCGTTCACGGGCCGCTTCCAGCGCAGCAGCGACGATCGGCGCAATCCCCAATCCAAAGCCCAGCCCGGCAACCGCCAGCTCGATCCCCATTTGCGCGAGCTCCAGGTGGTTCGGCCCCTGACTCATCAAGAGAAACCCGACCGCAGCCGGCACGAGACCGAGCAGCACCACGCGTCGATAATCGATCCGATTACTCAGCCAACCGCCAACAATCCCTCCGATCGCCATCGCCAGGCAGAAGGCCCCGAGAAGCTCAGCGCTGACGACTTCGGTGCGGCCAGGAGTCGCCATCAATGCCACCTGCAGCGGCACATTGACCATCGCGACCATCAACGCGCCGCCGATCAGGAAATTCGAGACGTTGGCGGCCGAGAAGATGCGGCTGCGGAACAGACCGAGCGGAATGAGCGGGTGCTTCGCCCGCCGTTCAACAAGGATGAGCGCGACGAGCGCCAGAATGCCGAGCGCGATAAACGGGAGCCGGTAGTTGGAGAGTGGATTAGCCGAGCCGCCGAGTGCCCGCTGACCATTGGGCCCGGTCGCGTCGGCTCCGGTCGCGACGCCCAGAGAGACGCAGAGGAGACCGACCATCAATAAGGCGGCC
>CALAGB010000524.1 GCA_937891245.1 uncultured Thermomicrobiales bacterium
AGCGCTTACGCTTGCAGGAATATGCCAACGAGGACGAGCGGCTCGAGTTCCTCGCCGACCGCGAGGATGGCGAGCGCGCCCGCTCGCATCTGATTCAAGCAAACCTAAGACTCGTCGTCAGTGTCGCCAAGAAATACGTCGGCCGCGGTCGCTCCTTCCTTGATCTGATCCAAGAGGGGAACATCGGCCTGATGAAGGCGACCGACAAGTTCGATTACAAGCGCGGCTTCAAGTTCTCGACCTACGCCACCTGGTGGATTCGCCAGGCGATTACCCGCGCCATTTCCGATCAGAGCCGCACGATCCGCTTACCCGTCCATGTCGGCGAGACGATCAACCGGGTCAAGAAAACGAGTCATCGTCTGCAACAGATCTTCGAGCGCGAACCGTCGCACGAAGAGATTGCCCGTGCCATGGATGTTCCGCTCGAGAAGGTGCGGCAGGTGCTTGACGCGTCGCGACACCCGGTATCGCTCGAAGCGCCAGTCGGCCAGGAAGGTGACGCCTTCCTCGGCGATTTCATCGAAGATGAGACGATGCCGGCACCGCTTGAACTCGCGTCGCATCAATTGCTCAAGTCGCAGATCGGCGACGCGCTCGACCGACTCACCGACCGCGAACGGCGCATTATCGTCCTTCGATTTGGGCTCGATGACGGCCAGTTCCGTACGCTCGAAGAAGTCGGCCGCGAGTTCGGCATCACCCGCGAGCGGATCAGGCAGATCGAAGCGAAGGCGTTGCGCAAGCTGCGGCATCCGAACTACAGTCGCACGCTGCGCGGCTATCTCGACTAGCGATCGCCGATCAACCAGGAATGACGTGGTGACGGGAGCGAATTCGCTCCCGTTATTCGTTGTAGGCGGAGAACACGATCGAGACGTTATGTCCACCGAAGCCGAGCGAATTACTCAGGATGTGACGAACCGTCGCCGCTCGCGGTTCGTTCCGCACGTAATCGAGCGAACAGTCAGGATCGGGCGTTTCGAGATGCCAGGTGGGTGGCAGAATCTGACGCTGGAGCGTCTCGACGCAGGCCAGCGCTTCGACGGCGCCGGCCGCGCCCAGCAGGTGGCCGGTCAACGCCTTGATCGAACTGACCGGCGGAACGTTCGTGTCACCGAAGGCCTGTACGATCGCAGCTGATTCGATGCGATCGTTGAACGGCGTCGACGTGCCGTGGGCGTTGATGTAGTCGATGTCGCTCGCGGTGAGTCCGGCCGATTCGACCGCAACCGCCATCGCGGTCGCCGCACCGCCGCCATCGGGTGACGGCTGGGTAATGTGATACGCATCGGCGGAGGCTGCATACCCCGTTACTTCGGCCAGGATCCGAGCACCGCGCGACTGAGCATGTTCAAGCGCTTCCAGCACCAACACCGCTGACCCCTCACCGACGACGAATCCGTCGCGTGTCGCGTCGAATGGCCGGCTGGCGGTCTCCGGCTCATCGTTGCGGGTCGAGAGCGCCTTGAGAGCATTGAATCCGGCCACGGAGCCGGGCGTAACGGCCGCTTCCGAACCTCCAGCCAGGATGACGTCGGCGGCGCCTCTGCGGATCATTTCGGTGCCCTCACCGATGGCATGCGCCGCGCTCGCGCACGCGGAAAGCGTCGCGAGGTTCGGCCCCTTCGCGCCCAGCTCGATGGCGACGTATCCGGACGCCATATCGGCCAGATACATCGGGATGAAGAATGGACTTACCCGCTGCGGTCCACGGGTCGCCAGCGTGTTCAACTCGCGTTCCGCCGTCTCGATCCCGCCGAGCGCCGACCCGATCACTACGCCGATTCGCCCACGGTTGCCATCATCGATCGACAACTCGGCATGGTCGACTGCTGTCTGGGCAGCGGCAACAGCAAGCTGGATGAAGCGATCCGCCCGCCGCGCGTCCTTCGGGTTCATGTGATCGCGCGGGTCGAAACCGCCGACTTCGGCGGCGATCCGGGAGTCGAAACCAGCGGCGTCGAAGCGCGTGATTGGTCCGGTCCCGCTGCGGCCATCCATCAGCGCCGACCAAATCTCGTCGATCGTGCTCCCGATCGGGGTGAAGCCACCCATCCCGGTGACGACGACGCGCCGCTTCGGCAGATTATCCATGCAGCACTTCCGGGTTCAAACAACGCAACGGCGGTTCCCCCTGCAACACGGCGATGAGATTCTTTGCCGCTAGCTCCGACATGTTGGCGCGCGTTTCTTCAGTCGCGCTGGCAACGTGCGGCGTTACGATGCAATTCGGCAAGCTCACGAGCCGGTGATTGGCCGGCAACGGCTCCGGATTGGTGACGTCCAGCGCAGCGCCCCAGATCGTCCCCTTCTCCAGCGCATCCGCCAGCGCCTCGTTATCGACAACCGGTCCGCGCGACGTGTTCACGAGTACCGCGTTTGGCTTCATCATCGCGAGTTGCTTCGCACCGATCATACCGGTGGTTTCCGGCGTCAGCGGCACGTGCAAGCTGATGAAATCACTCGACCTGAGGAGTGTCTCGAGATCGACTCGTTCGGCGCCCAGCTCACGTTCGGCATCAGTTCGCACGATCGCGTCTGAATAGAGAATGCGCATGCCGAAGCCGGTCGCCCGCTTTGCCATGGCTGCGCCGATTCGACCCATGCCAACGACGCCGAGCGTCGCGCCGGCGACATCGAGCCCCAGATAGCCGAGTGGCTCCCAGGTCTTCCAGTCGCCGCGAGGTACGGCGTTGGCCGATTCAACCACGCGACGTGCGCTTGCCAGCAAGAGCGCAAACGCAAAATCGGCCGTCGTGTCGGTCAGGACATCGGGCGTCGTGCAGACCGCGACACCGCGTGCGCTACAGGCGGCCACATCAATATTGTCGAAGCCGACCGCGAAATTGCTTACGACACGGACGGTCGGTAGCTGCTCCAGCAGTTCAGCATCGACCGGCTCGGTCAAAAGCGAGAGCAGACCATCGGCGCCACGTGCGAATTCAACCAACTGCTCACGATTCGGAGGCAATTGCTCCGGCCAGACAACGACCTCGCCAAACGTCCGCAGCAATTCCAACCCACGCTCGGGAATCTTTCGCGTAACCGCAACCCTCACAAACCCTCCTTCGATACAGAGCGATTCTAAGGGCTGAACGGCTCGGCGGCAAAGCGTCGGCATTGCGGCTCGCGGGAACGCGGATGGTATCATTTAACCGGGCATGGCCCGCGACGCACGTGATGTGATGTTACGTTTTGAGCCAACGTAATAAATCAACGGGAGCTACTAAGCAAGCCTCGTGGGGCTTGTGGTTGCGGCGCCCACCTGCGTTAGCAGGTTCAAAAGTAAGTCACACACGGCGGAGTAGCGGTCAAGCCCTTCCTTATGCCTTTTTTCAGGACGGCGGGTTG
>CALAGB010000525.1 GCA_937891245.1 uncultured Thermomicrobiales bacterium
TCGAGAGATCGTCGATCACCAGCAGTTCGGCGTTGCGCACCAGCATGCGCGCGGCGGCGGTGCGCTGTACCTGGCCGCCGGAGAGCCGTACGCCGCGCGTGCCGACCGGCGTCGCCAGTCCGTCTTCCAGCGCCAGCACGTCGGGCTCGAGCACGGCACCGTGGATCGCGGCCTCAACCGCTGACGGGTCGTCGGGCAAGCCGAGCAGGATGTTTTCCCGCAGCGTCTCGCTGAAGAGGCGTGGCACCTGCGCGGTATAGGCCGCGCGGGGCGGGATGAAGAAGGCGGCGGCGTCTTCGACCAGCCGGCCGTTCCAACGGATTTCTCCGGAGTCGCGCGGGAGCAAGCCGAGCAACGTTCGCAGCAGCGTCGTCTTGCCTGCGCCGACGCGGCCGGTCACAACGGTCAGACTGCCGCGCCGCAGCGTCAGGTCGACCGCCTCAATGCCGTTGCCCGCCCGTGGGTGGCGGAAGGTCAGCCCACGTGCTTCGAGCAGGGCGAGCCGGTCGGTCGAGTCGCGCGTGGGTGGCGGCACGTCCGGAAGCGGTCCGCGCAGTTCCAGCGAGATGGGTGCCACGAGCGCGTTCTGAGGAGCGGGATCGAGCAGCGTGAACATGCGGGTGAAGGCGACGCTGGTCTGATGGTAATGCGCGAGAAAGCGGCCGAGATCATCCGTCGTGCTGGCGATGATGCCGAGATACGAAACGAACAGGACAAAGCCGCCGACCGTCAGGCTGCCGTCGTGCAGGCTGCTGGCGCCGAGGAGCATGACGAGCCCCATGCCGATGCTTACGGTGTTGGTCGTGATGGCGTCAATGAGTTGCGTGGCGACGCGGTCGGCCAGCATCGCGTGACGGCGGCGCGCGTTCAAATGACGGAAGTGGGCCACGCTCCGTTCTTCGGCCCCGGCCGCCTGCACTGTCTGTACCGCTGTCAGGATGTCGCCGATGGCGCCGGTTACCTGACTTGTCGCCTGGCTGCTCTTCTCTCGGTAGCGGCCGAGCGCGACACTGGCGCGCCGGGCGAGCACGACGACAACGACCATCGGTATGAAGACGGCCAGGGTCATACGCACGTTGGTCCGTAGCAGGATCACGAGAGCGATGAGCGAGACGAGCGTATCGCCGATGGCATCGGTCACCCAATCGACGGCATCCTCGGCATAGTAGGCGTCGTCGCGAAAGCGACTCAGCGTTTCACCGACGGAATAGGGGAGCGCGGCCGCGCCCGGCCGTCGGAGCAACTCTCCGAGCATGTTGCGGCGCAGCAGGCCGCTCATCCGAAAGCGCATCTGGATTTCGGCCCAGCCCGCGATCAGCCAGATACCGGCGCGGATGAGCACGTAGATGATGAGCAGCGCGATCAGCCCGTTCGTGCCGATGCGATAATGCGCTTTCCCGGTGAGCGTATCGAAGAAGGCGAGCGCGATCAGGCCTGGCAAGAGCGGTGAGACATGGATCACGGCGAAGCTCAACACATGCAACCAGAAGAGCCCCCGCTCCTGCCGAGCCATACGAACCAGATAGTGCCAGGTTGGAAGCTGGGTCATCGGACAACCTCCCGTGCGGCGAGGCGGAGCAGACCGGCGAAGCGCGATTCGGGATCGGCGGCGAGCGTGATCCGTGGTCCGTACTCGCGGACGCGACCATCTTCGAGTACCAGAATGTCGTCGGCGTAGCTGATGGTCGAAAGCCGATGCGCCACCATGATGCCGGTTCGTCCTTCGAGCAGCCGTCCGAGCGCCGTATGCACCAACCGTTCAGTGGCCGGGTCGAGGCGTGATGAGGCTTCGTCGAGAATGACGAGATCGGGATCCCGCAGAAAGATGCGGGCGCAGGCGAGCAGCTGGCTCTGACCGGCGGAGAGCCCGATACCGCCGGCTCCGAGGCGCGTATTGAGCCCATCCGGCAGTTCGCGCAGCTAGCCGTCGAGCCCGATCGTCGCGAGCACGGCGCTGATCTGCTCGTCCGGTACGGCGTCGAAAAGCGTCAGGTTATCGCGTAGGCTGGCGTTGAAGAGATGCACCTCCTGGGTCACCAGTCCAATGCGCGCCCGTAAATCGGCCAGCTTCGTTTCACGCAGATCAACGCCACCAAGCCGCACGACACCCTCGGTCGGATCGTAGAAGCGCGGCAGAAGCCGTGTCAGCGTCGTCTTGCCGCTGCCGGTGCGCCCGACGATGCCAAGCACCCGCCCCGGCTCCAGCCGGAAGGTGATGTCGTCCAGGACCGGCGCCTGCGGCGCGTAGCTGAAGGAGACGTGATCGAGTTCAACTGAAAGCGGACCGTCCGGTAGCACGGCGCCTGGGCCGTCGACCAGCCGCGGCTTCAGCCGCAACAGCGCTTCGACGCGGCCCATGCTGGCATCCGCCTGTTGCAGATCTTGCACTTCATTGCGAATCTGCTCGGTCGGCTGTCGCAGCACCTCGGTGTATTGGAAGATGAGGTAGACGGCGCCGATCGTCAGCGTGCCGTCACGGTAGAGCAGCGCACTGAGGAAGAAGGCGACCGCGATGCCGGCGCCGAAGAGCGTTTGACTGGTCGCGACCAGCGCGTAGCCCTTGATCTCGGCATTGTAGGTAACGGTGAGCCACCGGCGCATCATCTCGGCGCAGCGTCGTAGGACGAACGCGGTCGCCCCGCTGGAGCGGATATCCTCCAGCCCGGCCAGATATTCGCCGAGGAAGCCGTAGAACTCGGCGGTCCCCTGGCGCGCGGCAACCCAGGCGGGCGTGGCCGCCAGGCGAATACGGAGCATCACAACGAGCGTGATCACGACAAAGAGGCCCAACCCGAGCCCGACACGCCAGTCGACCGCGAAGAGTAGCAGAAGCACGCTTAACATCAGCACGCCATTGCCGAGTACGTAGACGACAAAGCGCGAGAAGAAGCGGGCCAGCGTGCCGATATCGCCATCCACCCGTTCGATCAGCTCGCCGGGTGTGTGGGCGTTGTGAAACGAGGCATCGAGCCGCAGCAGATGCGCCAGCAGGTCGGCGCGCATCTCGTTGGTCGCGGCCCAGCTGACGTTTTCGGCAACGTACGTCTCGACGACGGCGAGCAACTGGCCAAAGAGCGCGATCCCCATCGTCAGGAGTGACAGGAGGATGAGCTCGCGCAACGGATGTCCGGTCGTCGCGCGGTTGATGAAGCGAGCGGTGACCAGCGGAGCCAGCACCTGCGCCGCGATGGTGCCGGCAAGCACGAGCAGCAGCATGACCATGCGCGACCATTCGGGTCGGAGATAGTGCGCCAGCAGGCGAATGTAGCGTTTCAACGTTTGCATCGTTCGCCCCTAACTCGCCGTGACGCCGGATTGGCCGCGCGCCACATCTGCCAGGTAATGGGCACGATTGAGTGGGTTCGGCCCGACCCGCGCCCGTGTGGGTGGATCACCGTTTACCGGCACGTAGCCGGCGAAGCTCGAAACCCAGCTGCCGTCGCCACGGGTCAAACTGGGGAGTTGTTGTTCGATACCGTGCAGTTCGGCCGAGGGGATCTGCCAGCTCAGCCGGTAGATTTCGCCCTCCTGCGCGGAGGTGCGCAGCGCGGCGCGGGCGGCGATGAGCGCCCCACAGACCGGCCCAAACGTATCCTCCGGAATCTCGACGTCCAGCTCTTCGATCGGTTCACAGACCTCGGTGCCGGCCTGGTTGAGCGCTTGCAGCAAGACGAGCGGCACGAGCTTACGGAAGTCACCGGCCGTGCTCAGTACTGAACTGAACCCGGCGTGCGTCAGCGTCACGAGGCAGTCGGTCACCTCCCAGCCATGCAACCCTTGAGAGAACGTCTCGTACACCGTCTCCTCGACGGCACGATAGAAGGCGAGCGGCAGTGAGCCGAGTTCGCGGATGTAGCGGATGCCGCTGCCGGCCCCAGCCGGCTCGACCCGGAAGCCGACGGTGGCATAGAACGGATTGTCGCCCTCGAAGATGATCTCGAAGGTTTCGCCGCTGCCGGTCGGTCGCTCGATGCAGATGGTGCGGCTCGGACCGAAAGTCGCCGCGACGCCATAGTCGCGTGCCAGCGTGTCGAGCAGCACTTCTTTCTGTACCTCGCCGTAGAGCCGAACCGAGAGTTCTCCCGCGTCGTTCCGCTGGCGCAGCGAGATCAGCGGATCTTGCTCGGCCAGTTGGTCGAGCGCGGTGCGCAGTTGGGCGATCTGCGCCGGATCGCGCGGTCGCACCACGCTCTCCAACGCCGGAGCTGGAAAGGCAAAATCGAGGTGGCTCGCCACGGTTTCTGACCCAAGTCGGTCGTCGATATGCGCCGCGCGGAGCCCATGCAGGATGGCGATCTCCCCGGCACCGGCCGCTTCGGACGAAACCGCGTGACCAGCGGTGAAGCGTTCGAGCGCGGTGATCCGCTCCTCGAACTGCTCCGGCTCGCCAAAGCTTGTTTGGCGACAGAGCGTCACCCGCTGCCGCACACCCAGGCTGCCGCTGAAGAGCCGGACATAGACCAGCTTTTCGCCGGAGGGCTGTCGCGCGATCTTGAAGACGGAGCCGGCAAGCGGTGCACCGGTCGTGTCATCGCTCACCGGTAGCCATTCCTCCAGCCCGGCCAGCAGTTCGGGCACCCCGGCGCCGGTGATGGCCGAGCCGAAATAGACCGGTACCAGAGCGCGGCTCGCGACCTGCACGCGGATTTCGGCCATGAGGAATGGGTCACTCAGTTCGCCGCCGGTGCGCTCGTAGGCCTCGATAACGCGCTCGCTCGTCTCGGCCAGCCGGTCGATCAACGCCTCGCGCCAGGCCGGATCGGCCCGATCGCAGGCGATGACGTGCGCCGATCGTTCACCGAGCCCGTCTGGGCTGTTCATGGCGACGACGCGCAGCGCCAGCTTCTGCTCGATGTCAGCAAGCAGCGCTACACCTCGCGCGCCGAGCCGGTCGATCTTATTGACGAAGATGATTAATGGCAGATTCGCGGCGCGAATGGCGCGCGCCAGCCGTCGCGTCTGCGGCTGCACGCCTTCGACCGCCGCGATGACGAGCACGACCGCATCGAGCACGCGCAGCGAACGCTCGACTTCAGCTACGAAATCGCTGTGGCCGGGGGTATCGATCAGGTTGACCTTCAGGTCGTGCAGCTGGAACGACGTGACCGCCGCGCGAATCGAAATGCCGCGCGCGCGTTCAAGCTCCATCGTATCGGTCTGAGCCGTGCCTTTATCGACACTGCCGACCGCCCGGATGACCCCGGTTCGAAAGAGAATCTGTTCGGTGAGGGTGGTCTTACCTGCGTCTACATGCGCCAGAATACCGATATTGACGATCGCCATGCACACAGCTCCCGTTGAAGAAACAGCCGATCAATGCGTTCTTCAACGTGCGCCCCATGCCGCTTTCCTTTCGCGTTCGGCGAACCAATCAATATCGTCTGACCCATTGCGGATGATACGTCCGGAGATGGTACGCATTCCCTCGCAAGATGAGGCCGGTCCGCATTCTACCAGTCGAACTTGTGGATGCGCTAGTCGACGTTCCCCGCTCAGTCTATGATGAGCCAACGGATGCGAGTGGGAATGGGGGGTAACGCATGAAGATCACGATCATCGGTGCCGGGGCGATCGGCGGGACGACCGGGGCCTTTTTGTCGCAGGCGGGGCATGACGTGACGCTGGTTGATGTCATTCCGGAGCATGTCAGGCGGCTGAATGAGCAGGGCGTGCATCTCACCGGTGTGCGCGGAGATCATTACTATCCGGTGCGCGCGCTGCTGCCGGAGGAGTTAAGCGGTCCGCTCGGCACGGTCATCCTGGCAGTCAAAACGCATTTCACCGAGGCGGCGATGCAGCAGTACGGGCCGATGCTCGCACCGGACGGCTACATCGTCTCGTTGCAGAACGGCTTGAACGAGGAGATCATCGCACGGCACGTCGGGCCGGAGCGAACGGTTGGGGCGTTCATCCATTTCGGCGCCGACTATCTCGAACCCGGCCTGATCCGGCTCGGACAGGAGCACGACATCTTCCTCGGCGAACTGAACGGCGAGATCACGCCGCGCCTGCATGAGCTACAGGGCGTGCTGAGCGCCGTCATGCCGACCTACCTCACCTCGAATATCTGGGGCTATCTCTGGGGCAAGCTGGTGTACGGCACGATGTCGTTCGTCATCTCCTGCATCGACGCGCCCGCTCCGGAGGTGCTGGCGAACCCGCTGGCGCGCCGGGTTGCCCGTGCCGCAGCCAGCGAGACGGCCCGCATCGGCGCCGCACAGGGCTACGAGCTGGAGCCGATCGGTCCGTTCGAACCGACCGATTTCCTTCCCGGACCCGGCTGGGAGGCGCGCGCCAATGGCAGTCTCGATCGTATTGCCGACGAGATGGCGCATTCGATCAAGCAGCACACCGGCGTCTGGCGTGATCTGGCGGTGAAGAAGCGCAAGACCGAAGTTGAGCGTCACAGCGAGGTCGCGGCGCGCGGCGAAGCGCTCGGCATTCCGGCGCCACTCAACCGCGCCGTCGTTTCGCTCGTCCACGAAATCGAGCGCGGCGAACGCGGCATGGGCTGGGACAACCTCGACGTGCTGGCCGCACGAATACCGGCTGCCTAACACGATCGCATCGCCGCCTCTCCTACGGCAGAAGACGAAGGTAGCCCACGTCGCTCACTTTGTTCGCTCACTCTGTATTATTGCCGGGTGCGGTGCGATGCCACTCTACGGGGAGCGGCATCGGGCACGTGAGATACAGAGAGGAGCGCAACGATGAAGGTTGCGTACATTTTCAGCACCTCCGGCCATACGGCCAGCTACAAACTCGGCAAGATGATCCTGCCGCAACTGGAAGAGGGGCGACACGGTGTCGAGGTCGTCGGGCTCTTCTTCTTCGATGACAACACCTATGTGCTGCGCAAGGGCGATCCAATTGGTGAGCGTCTATCGAAGGTGGCGGCCGAGCAGAATATTCTCGTGATGCTCTGCGATCAATGCGCGCTGGAGCGGGGACTGGCGACCGGTGAGGTCGGCAACTGCAAGCCCTCGGGTGTGGTGGATGGTGTGCAGGTTGGCTGCTTCCCCGATCTCTATGCCGCCCTCTCCGGCAACATGCCGGATCAGGTGATTACGCTCTAGAGGAGGCCAGGTGACGACGCAGGTCATCGTGCTCAACGGCAGCTCCAGCTCCGGCAAGACCGGCATCGCCCGCTGCTTGCAGGCGATCCTGCCACGGCCGTGGATTCGTCTCGGCGTGGACGACCTCCTCGACGCGCTGCCGCCGTCCCTTTTGGGCTCGGATACCGGCGTCGAGATTAGCCAGCAGGGCGAGGTCTCGATCGGTGAGGGCTTTCGTGAGATCGAAGCTGCCTGGATGACCGGTGTCGCCGCCATGGCCCGCGCCGGGGCGAACGTTATCATCGACGACGTTTTCCTCGGTGGCGCCGCCTCGCAGGAGCGCATGCGCTCGCATCTGGAAGGTCTCAATGTACTCTGGGTCGGGGTGCGCTGCGATGCCGAGCTGCTGGCCGGTCGTGAGATGGCACGGGGCGATCGGGTGCCCGGGATGGCGGCCTGGCAGGCGGATGTCGTCCATCAGGGCGTCGTCTACAACCTCGAGGTCGACACGAGCCATACCGAATCGCTCGATTGCGCCCGGGCCATCGCCGCGCGGGTCAACTGAGCAGATGCGCTCGTTCAGCGAGAGGACGATTCCATGAACCAGTCGCATACGGGGACCAGTAGCCAGCCACACTTCGAGACGCTCCCGCTCGTTTCGCTCGCCGACGAGGTCATCAGGGGGCGGCTGGCCGGCCTGGAGCCAGGCGTGACGGTAACGCTGCGGGCTCGCACGATTGACGACCTCGACCATGTCTGGGAGTCGACGGCTCGCTTTACGGCCGATGCCGGTGGCACGATCGACCTCTCGCGGCAGGCGCCGGAGCGTGGGTCGTACGAGGGAGTCGAACCCATGGGCTTCCTCTGGTCGATGCGGCCGGTCGATGGCGTCTCCGGCTGGAGCAAGACGACCGCGTTGCCGGTGACGATCGACCTGACCGCAGAGGTGAGCCCCGGAGTGTTCGTCGAGGCGAAAGTGGCGCGACTGGTCGCCGGGCCAGGCGTCACCCGCACGGAGGTGCGCGATGACGGTCTCTATGGCACGCTCTTTACGCCATCCGGCGCTGGGTCGCATCCGACGATCATGCTCTTGGGTGGCTCGGGCGGTGGTCTCTCGGAGCCGCAGGCGGCGCTCTATGCCTCGCGCGGCTACTGCGCGCTGGCGCTCGCCTATTTCCGCGCCGGGCACCTACCGGTCGATCTGGTGGAAATTCCGCTCGAATACTTCGAACGTGCCATCGCCTGGTTAGCGGCGCGGCCGGAGGTCGATGCGTCACGACTGGCGGTCGGCGGCACGTCGCGCGGCGGCGAGCTCTGCCTGCTGCTCGCCTCTCGCTATCCGCAGTTCAAAGCCGTCGTCGCCAGCGTGCCGAGCGCGATCGTCTACGGTGGCATCGGCAGTGAAGAAGAGAGCCACACGCGGCCGGCCTGGACCTATCGCGGCGAGGCGATCCCCTACCTGCACGCACGGCCAGGCCACTTGCCGGAGTACGACACGGCCGGCGGCGACGGCTTCGCCCTGACCTCGATCTATCTCCGCTCGCTGGAGCAAGCGGAGGCGGCGCGCCGTGCCACCATTCCGGTCGAGCAGATCAACGGACCAGTGCTGGCGATCTCCGGCAAGGAGGACGCGATGTGGCCCTCATCAGTTTATGGCGACATGGTGCTCGAACGACTGTCCGAGCACCTGCACCCGTATCCCGATCAGCATCTCACCTACGCGGGCACCGGCCACAGCGTCGGGCAGCCCTGGTGGCCGACGACGATCACGAAAACGCTGCACCCGGTCAGCAAAATCCTTTTCGCGCTTGGCGGCGACCCGAAGCAATCCGCCCACGCCCGCGCCGACACCTGGTCGCAAACGCTGGCCTTTCTGGAGGCGAATCTGTAAATCGGTGCGGAGACCTGACGGTCGCAGAGACGCACGAACTCCGTCATTCTGAGCCGCAGCGAAGAATCTCTTTTGCGTTCCCCTGAGCACAACGTACAGGAAACGAAGAGGAGATCCTTCACTGCGGTTCAGGATGACAGGAGCGGGGCTTTCTGCGCCTCTGCCAGAGTTAATCGTCTCTACATAACCCGTACGCGGCCATTCGCCGAGTTGCCGATCAGCTCGGCGGCGGGCGGGAGCGAGACGACGTAGGCCGTTTCGATGCCGTCGACGTTCAGAATCCGCGTCTTGGCCGCCTCGGAAATCGTGTCGTCGACGTTCACGACCATGATCGCCGCGCCGCCCGCTCTATGCCGGGCCACCTGCATCCCGGCGATGTTGACGCCGTCGTCCCCCAGGATTGTGCCGATTCGTCCGACGATGCCGGGCCGGTCGCGATGATGGGTAATGAGCAGATCGCCGGCCAGTGGCCGTTCCAGCGAGAAGCGATCGACCTCCAGAATACCGGCATCGACGCGATCCCAGCGAACAGTGACGCGATGCGGGTCGCCGCCGTTCACTTCGAAGGTGAACTCGGGAGTGCGTTCCGGATCGGCGTCATCGACCATCGAGCTGATGAGCAGGTCGTTTTCTTCGGCGACCAGCCGAGCGTTGACCGGTGTGACGCGACGGTCGGTCCAGTGTTCCAGCGCGTCGCTCAACGCGGCGGCGATGACGTGCTCGATGACGTCAGCCGGCACCAATCCCTGCGTCGTGACGCGTAGCGTGCCCGGCCGTTCGGGGTGCAGTACCGCCAGCAGGTGGCCGGCGGCGGTCGCTACGCGTGTCAGGCGTTGCAAGTCGGGTGCATCGAGCGAGGCGGGCGGCAGATTGACCGCGTTCGGCACCGCTTCGCCA
Source organism: uncultured Thermomicrobiales bacterium (assembly GCA_937891245.1). Lineage (GTDB taxonomy): Bacteria > Chloroflexota > Chloroflexia > Thermomicrobiales > Thermomicrobiaceae > CALAGB01. The sequence goes on from CALAGB010000525.1 coordinate 9,844, forward strand.
CGGAGCGCCGCCAGCGTGCTCCGGCTGATCATCTGGCCGACCATCGCCAGCGCTTCCTTGCTCGAGCCGCCGATATGCGGCGTCAGGATGGCGTTCGGGAGACCGAACAGCGGATGCTCGCGCGCCGGTTCATGCCCATAGACATCGACCCCGGCCGCCGCGACCTGTCCGCTGCGCAGGGCATCGGCCAGTGCGGCGGCATCGACGATCTCGCCACGGGCGCAGTTGAGCACGATCGTGCCTGGCTTGAGGCGTGCGATCGCGGCGGAATCGAGCATCGCGATCGTTTCCGGCGTGGCCGGTACGTGGTAGGTGACGATGTCGGAGGTTGCCAGCAGCGTGTCGTAGGAGACCGGCTCAACGCCGAGTTGCTGGAAGCGCTCGCGCGTGATGTACGGATCGTGACCGATCAGTCGCGGCTCGAAACCGGCCAGTCTCCGGGCCAGCGCCGAACCGACATGGCCGAGACCGACGATACCGATCGTCTTCCCTTTCAGGTCGAACGGCTTGAAGCGCTTGCGCTCCCATCTCCCGGCATGGGTTGACGCGTTCGCCTCGGGGATCGAGCGGATGATGCTGAGCAGCAGCGCGATCGTGTGCTCGGCGGCCGAAATCGCGTTCGCGCCGGGCGCGTTCAGCACCAGCACGCCCGCTGCCGTGGCGTGAAGCAGGTCGATATTGTCGATGCCGACCCCGGCTCGCGCCACGACGCGTAGGCGCGAGCCTGCCGCCAGCACCTCGGGCGTCACGTTCGTCTCGCTGCGCACGATGAGTGCGTCGGCCTCTGGTAGCACGGCCAGCAAGGTGGGGAGATCGGTGCCGTCGACGTCGATAATGTCGGCTTCGCTGGCCAGCGTTGCTCGTGCTTGCGCATCGATGATGTCGCTGATGACGATGCGCGGGCGTTCTCGTCTGTTTTCCATGCCGGTTATTCCCTGTTCCAGATCCAGATCGCGATCCTGTTCGATCGCATCATGTTCTGCATGTGCGTGTAAATAGTCAGCGGCGGCTTCAAGATCTTGAACGCGATGGATGGCGGAAGATTCCCGCTCCGGCGCCGGCAGATCGGTAATGAGCAGGCAGTGAATGCCGGCTGCGGCATATGCCGACGCGTGCCGTGGGCTATCTTCGACCGCGAATCGCACTCCAAGCGCGCGAGCGGCCGGTACCTTTTCGTCAGCGAAGGTGACCTCACAGGCGGGGAAGCCGTGCTGCTGCAGCCAATTGACGGTGAGCATGCGGCATGGACCCGGCCGTGCGGTAATGATCGACACGTTGCCGGCGCCGAAGCGCTCGACAAGTCCGGCGACAAACGCCTGTGCCCCGGCGGCCGGGACAAGATCGCGCGCCGGACCCTCCGCGCTATAGACCCACTCGCGGATGGCGAGCGGCACGTTCAGCCCGGCCGAATCGACAAACGTATGCTCCGGCAGATCGAGGTCGTACTGCCGGTTGGCCGCGTGGGCGAGTGGTCGTGGATGTTCGGTCAGAACACCGTCAAGATCGAGTGCGATGTGGATGTGGTTCTTGTTCTTCACCCGGTACCCCCAAGGTCGTCACAACGCCAATGCCAAACGGGCAAGCAGACGAACTGGTGGTACTACTACTGGAATGGCTCCAGCGCGAGGAACTGGACGACACCACGTCGATCGTGTCCGCACAAACGGCAACGGTCGCGAAGCGTGTCATCGTCTCCATCGTTCCTCCCGGGTGCGACTGCGGCACCTTAATCAAAACGCGACGACGCGTGTTCCACTCAGGGAAACGCATCCGATCAGTGAGTAGATGGGATGATAGCAGACTGAGTTGAAAACGTACAGGCGGTGGAGGACGGCCCTCACTCCCGACCTCCGCCACTTACCTGCTATACTCCCTTCACCAGTAAGTCAATCCACGAAAGGAGCTATCCATGCAGCCACATTGGAACGCTGCGTCATCGCAGGTCGAGCTTCAGGCGCTTCTCTGGCGCATGCGAGCAGAGCTTGAACGGCTGATCGCGGCAGCCGGGCCAGGTCGTATGGAGACGCCCGGTGTGATGGGCGATTGGAACCTGAAGGATGCCATCGCGCATATGACCGAATGGCGTTGGTGGTCGGTGGCGCGCATGGAAGGCGCGCTCAAGAACAGCGAGCCGACGCCGCCCTGGAGAGCCGGTCTGACCGAGGAAACCGACGAGGAAACTGACCAGATCAATGCCGAGTTTTACGAGAAGAACCGCGACCGGCCGGTCTCCGATGTGCTGGCTGATTCGCGGGCGACACTCGACCGACTGGAAGCGGCGACGCTGGCGCTCCCGGAAGCGGGTCTCTTCGACAAGGCGCGTTATCCCTGGCTCGAAGGTTATGCGCCGGCCGACGTCATCTTCGGCGCGGCCGATCACCTCTACGAAGATCATGTGCCCGGCATCGAGGCCTTCCTGGCGCGTGGTGCGTAGGCGCGCGACGATGACGATCAGCGAAGGCGCCAGCCCGACGCCAGGTCCGGGCGGACGTCGGGAGCAGCCGACGTACCGGTCGAGCAGAGGCGCCCGCCCAGAGAGACCGCCCCATCGCCATCATCGCGCCGCGACGGTGCGGTCGCTAAGCGGGAATCGGCCGGGCGGGCGCGGGTGGTGCCGCGCCCAACTGCCGTCGCCAGCCGAGATAATCGATGACGGCCCAGGAATCGGTCATCTGCCCGTCGCGAAAACGCATCATCCGCATCTGGTCGACCGAAAAGCGCTTGCCGGTTGGCGCGATCCCCATGAACGGCCCCTGGTGCGTGCCGCTCATGCGGAGATGGAGCGCGACCTGATCGCCCTCCGCCACCAGGCTCACGATCTCCATATGAAAATCAGGGAAGGCGTGGTGCAGCATCGTCGCCACCTCACGGAAGTGCTGGCGACAGTTCGTTCCCTCCGGCTCGCAATGATCGATCGCATCAGCCGCGATCAGGTTATCGACCGCGCTCAAATCGCCCTGATTGAAGAGTCGCTCGGTCGTCTCGCGTACGATGGCCTTGTTCTGTTCTGCCGCCATGTTATTTTCCTCCCACACCGGCCACGGCCGGAACGACAAGAGATGGCCAACCCGGGAACGATATTCATCCGAATATATATCGGATGAATATAGGCTATACTAATCTGCATGGCGAAGTCTGTCAAGCCTCGACCCTATCACGCGCCCCGGCGTGCCGAAGCAGCCGCCAGAACACGCCGTACGATCGCCGAAGCAGCCGACCGGCTCTTCGCCGAGCACGGCTACAATGCCGTGACCATGGCTCAGATCGCGGCCGAAGCGGGCGTCGCCGCCGATACGGTTTATGCCGCCATCGGCCCCAAACCGGTGCTCTTTCGCTTGCTCATCGAACGGGCGATCTCGGGCGAAGACGACGCGGTCACGCCGCTGGAGCGTGATTATGTGCGGGCCATGCGGTCGGAGCCGGATGCCCGTGCCAAGCTGGCGATCTACGCGCGCGCGGTTCGGCTCATTCAGGCGCGACTTGCGCCGCTCTTCCTCGCCTTGCAGTCGGCGGCCAGCAGCGAACCGGAGTTGGCCGCGCTCTGGCGCGAAATCAGTGAACGGCGCGCCGCCAATATGCGCCTCCTGGCCGCCGATCTCGCCACGTCCGGTCTGCTGCGCGCGGATCTTTCAATCGATGAGGCTGCCGACATCATCTGGTCGATGAACGCCGCCGAGTATTACGACCTGTTGGTGCACCAGCGTGGCTGGCTGCCCGAGCGCTTTGAGGCCTGGCTTGTCGACGCCTGGCAGCGTCTCTTGCTGCGCGACTCCGCGTCTCAGTGAGCGCGTTCTGCCCCGAGAAGCGCGTCCACCGGCAATAGCATGCGCTCGAGCTCGGCCAGCGGCAGATTGACAAGCGAGGCCTGTCGATCTTCATACGAACAGGTCAGCAGCAGCGCATCTCCGGCGTGATTCAGGGCGATGCCGCAGTTGTATTCAGCCCCCAGATGCCAGAAGTTAAAGAGGCGCGAGACGCGGGTGATCCGGAACTGACGATCCATCTCGACGAAGCGGTGTAAATACGCACGTTGCCCCCGGACGACCGGCACTTCGTGAATGGTAAAGAGCATGCGATCGCCATACGGCACGACGGCCGAGGAGCCGCGATACCGTGTGAAGTTCTGTTCCGGTGCGGCCCGGTGAATCTCGCGACAGACCCCGGTATCGAGGTCCGGCTCAAGGATAACCAGCGGATCGTATGAATAGATGAGGAGGAGCCGGTTCTCGTGGATGAACGGCGTCCAGTTCTTCTCTTCTACCCGGCTTCGCGCATAGACAAGCGGCACGAGATATTCGACACGGGATACCGCGTCATCGAAGCGACCGAGCACCAGCCCCGGCCTGCCGGCCGGCGTGAAGGAGCAGGAGCAGGCGACAAACCACCAGGCGTCGTCCCAGCGGATGAGGCGCAGATCTTCGATCCCCTGGATGAGCGAGCCGGATGGCGGGCGGAGTTGCTCGACGAGCGAGCAGTCGACTTCCTGCGATGATTCGATGCGGAAGTCGTGGTCAAGGCGGAGTTGGGCATTCCTGGAGCGGACATGTCCGTCCGCATCAGGTGATACCGACCAGATCTCGGTGTTCTGGCCATAGTTGCGCAACCGTACGATCACCAGAAAGCCCTGCTCATCGCGCCAGATGGTGCTGTTGCCGGGGGCGTAACTGAGATCACCGAAATCAGGTGTCAGCTCGATCGGAGCGGACCAGGCGGCCGGTAACGGTTGTGCGTAAAAGGCGGCGTTGTTTCCGGCGAGTTCACGCACCGGCTCGGGCACGTCATCCCGATGGAGCAGGGCGTCGATGGCCGCCATGCCGCGGTCCGTCTCGCCGGTGTAGTACGCGGCGATCGCGATCTCTTCGAGTGGCCCGTAGGTATAGGAGGGCGATTCGATGAAGAGCCGGTCACCCGCGGGAAGCGGTATGCGCCGGGCGCGTTCGGCGGCCAGCATGGCGAGGTGCGCGTCACCACGCACGCGTGCCTGCCGTGCGAGGTGGTAGAGCGGTTCGGCGCGAGTCGGTCGTCGCTCCCAGGCGCGCATGAGCTGGGCAATAGCCGTATCCCACTCATCCAGCTCGAGCGAGCAGCGCCCTGCACGATAGGCGGCGTACCACGCTTCATCGGCATCACCACCAGTCGCCGCCAGGCGTTCATATGCGCGCCGTGCCTCGCGGAACTGGCGCGTCTCTTCGGCGGCACGCGCCTGATAGAAAAGCGGCGAGCGTTGCATGGTTCGTTCGGTCGCCAATGTCACTCGAATGTCTCTTGAATCGGACAATATCGGCCCGGTGGTTCAGAGTTCGTCAGGATGGCGTCCCCGCCATCGCTACGGTGGGCGTCTCGTGCGTGCTGGTCTCTGCCGGTGCGTAGCGGCCGGCCAGCATTTCGACCGGCACGAGCATGCGTTCTACCTCGATCAGCGGCACATTGAGCAGCCAGCACTGCTCGTCTTCGTACGAGAAGGTCAGGAGCAACGAGTCACCAGCTTGGGTCAGGCACATGCCGCAGTTGTACTCGACGCCGGTGTGCCAGACGTGAAAGAGGCGCGAGACGCGCGTGATCCGAAACTGCCGATCCATCTCGACAAAGCGGTGCAGGTAGATGCGCCGGTTATCGCGGTACGACGCCTCGTGGATCGTGTAGAGGTAGCCCGCGCCGTATGGAATAGGGGGAGCGGAGCCGCGGTAGCGATCGAAGTTGAACGGTGGTTCGTCGTGCAGGACTTCGCGGCAACGTCCGCTTTCGAGATCTGGTTCGAGCACGATCAGCGGATCGCTGGCGTACAGGAGCAGCAGGCGATCGTTGTGGATGAACGGGAGCCAGTTCTTCTCGGTTTCCCGGCTACTGGCGTAGGTCAGAGGCGTGAGCGATGTCACTTCGGTCGCCTCGTCATCGAGCTGTCCGAGCACGATGGCCGGATTACCACCCCGATCGATGGCGCGGGAGTTGGCGACAAACCACCAGCCGGTACCCCAGCGCACGAGGCGCGGATCCTCGATCCCCTGTACCCAGGCGGTCGTCGCGTTTGGCTGGGTGCGCTCCAGCAGCGTTTCATCGATCTCGGCGGATGAGAGGATATTCAAATCCCGGTCGAACCAGAGGTGCAGATTCTTCGTGCGGATGCGCCCATCGGTTTCTCGTGAATAATAGTGGGTGCCGCG
>CALAGB010000526.1 GCA_937891245.1 uncultured Thermomicrobiales bacterium
CAGCAAACCCTGCCGGTCCGCCCAGGCGTGCTTGGAGAGATCGTCGTAGACAATCAGCGCGTCTCCGCCCGCCTCCATGAACTCTTCGCCCATGGCAGTGCCGGCGTACGGAGCGATGTACTGCTGCGATGCCGGGTCGGAGGCCGACGCGGCAACGACGATCGTGTGGTTCATCGCACCTTCGCGCTCGAGAATCGCGACCGTCTGTGCGATCTGCGCGCGCTTCTGGCCGATCGCGACGTAGATGCAGATAACGTTCGAGCGCTTCTGGTTGATGATCGTATCGATCGCGATGGCCGTCTTACCGGTCTGACGGTCGCCGATGATCAATTCGCGCTGGCCACGGCCGAGCGGGATCATGCTGTCGATCGCCTTGAGGCCGGTCTGCAACGGCGTATCGATGTTCTGGCGCGCGATCACGCCTGGAGCGATACGCTCAATGTTGCGCAATTTTTCAGTTTGAATTGGACCCTTGCCGTCGATCGGCTGGCCGAGTGCGTTCACGACACGGCCGACCATCGCCTCGCCGACCGGCACACTGACGATACGTCCGGTCGATTTGACCTCGTCGCCCTCTTCAATGTCGGTGTACTCGCCCAGAATGATAACGCCGACCGAGTCCTCCAACAGGTTGAAAGCCATACCGAGGGCGCCGGTCGAGAATTCGACCAGCTCGTTCGCCATGACGTCGCGCAGGCCGTACACCGTGGCGATACCGTCACCGACCTCGACCACGTAGCCGACGTTGGTAACGACCATCTTTTCGCCGTAGGTCTCGATCTGTTGCCGGAGTATGCTACTGATCTCGGTTGGTCGTACGACCATATTCCCTCCTGATTACGACTCGGCTGCGTTGGGCGTTCTCGTTACTCGTTTCGACCATGAATTCAAGCTATTGGCGCCGCCGACCGCTCGCTAGCGACCCATCCGTTTCCGCAACTGTTTCAACTGCGTGACCACACTTCCATCAAGAAGCATATCCCCGATTCGCACTACGATTCCGCCAATAATCTCCGGATCAACGTGCGTCGTTATTTCAAGCTCTTTGCCGACCATCTGCTGGATCTTGGTGCGAACCAACTCGAGTTCGGCCGGTTCCAGCTCGATGGCTGTCGTTACATCCGCAATGGCGACACCACGATCTTCGAGTACCAGTGAGTGAAAGACTTCGACGATCTGTGGCAGCTGTTGCAGACGATCGCGCTCCAGCAACATCAGCGCCAGATTACGCACGCCCTGCTGTTGCTCGCTCGGAACCAACGAGCGGAGTGCCGTCTGTTTGTCTTCGACGGACACCGCCGGATGCTCGAAGAATTCCTCGGATTCCGGATTCCCGAGCGTCGCGGAAAGGCGATTGAGATCGCGCTCCCACTCGTCAAGCCTGCCATGTTCCTTCGCCACATCGAACGCGGCTTGCGCGTAGCGTTTGGCCGCTCCGCCAACGGACATCCGTCATCCTCCTACGGTCCGGCTTATGCCTGGAACCGACCTTCGCCGCTCGCCTCGGCCAATGTCTCTTCGATCAACTTCTGCTGCTGGCCGTGATCGAGCTCTTTGCGTACGATTTTGGTTGCCGCGGAGATCGCCAGATCGGCGACTTCCTGGCGGAGCTGCTGCCACGACTGTTCGCGTTCGGCTTCGATTGCGGCGCGGGCCTGTTCCTGTATCTGTGCGGCCACAACCTGTGCCTGCTCTTTGGACCGCGCGACGGTCTGATCCGCCGATTCACGGGCGGCGGCCAGCAGCTTCTGCGCATCGCGCCGCGCTTCCCCGAGAATTTCCTCGTTGCGTGCCTGGGTTGCGGCCAACTCTTTCTGCATGCGATCAGCCGCCTGCATGCTCTCTTCAATCCGCGCGCGCCGCTGATCGATCATGTTCGTGATCGGTCCCAGCGCAAACTTCCAGAAGAGACCGAGGAAAATAATGAAGGCGATCAGCTGTGCAACTAATGTCCAGCCATCTACTCCAAGTGCACTCATTTACCCTACCCTTTGGTCGGGACGACCGAAAGCGCTTTCATTCGAAACGTCCGTCATCGAGGTAAACGTCGCCCATCATCGACTGATACGCTCGATGGCGCTCTCGTTCAGAGCGCCATCGCCAGCATCAATCTTAGAGAACGAACGCGATAACGATTGCGATAACCAGGGCGTAAATCGCGACGGCCTCGGCCAGCGCGGCACCAATGATCATCGTTGTACGAATCGCGCCTTCTGCCTCTGGATTGCGACCGAGAGCTTCCATCGCGCCCCGGACCGCGAGACCAATTCCGATGCCAGGGCCGATAGATCCGAGGCCCATTGCCAGCGCCGCCGCCATCGGAATGACTACAGACGGATCGGTAACATTGGAAAACACGCTCGACGTTCTCCCCTCTTCGGCCCGCCGCGACGAACCGATCCAAACCTAGAAACGCAACCTGCGCCCATAAGAGAATAGCGCCCATTCCGCCATCGGAATGAGCTAGTCTCCGGATGCCGACGCCTCCACCGCGTGGCGCGCCCGCACCCCCGACTCCTGCTCAAAGCTCTCCTCGACATGATCATCATGCACATCGGCCGCGGCCAATGAGATGTAGATCAACGTCAGGATCGCGAACACCAACGCCTGAATAAACCCGAACAGAACCTCAAGGTACAGGAAGACCACCGGTATCACGAAGCCGATGACCGTGATTTTGATCGCGGCGGCGATGGAGTACATGATCGTCAACAGAACATCGCCCGCGAAGATATTCCCGAAAAGTCGGAATGAGAGCGAAACGATTCGGGCAGTCTCTGCGATCACCTCGATTGGGAAGACAAAGACTGGCGTCGCCAGGTGCTTGAGGCGCCCCCGGAAGCCATGTGCTCTGATACCGAGGTACTGGAACATCACATAGCTGACCAGTGCCATCGCGACGGTCATATTGAGGTCGGATGTTGGCGGGCGAATGATCGGAAGATGTTCGGTTTCGCCACCGACGTGATGAACAAGGTAAATGGAACCGAGGCCGGGCAAGAGTTCAACGTAATTGGCAAAGAGGATGAAGATGAAGAGACCGCCGATGACCGGGAAAATACTCCGGCCCAGCCGCTTGCCGGCTGCCCCTTCTACCAATCCAAGCAGGAACTCGACCGCCATCTCCACGATGCTTTGACCGCCGGAGGGCACAAGCGTTGCCCGTCGCGCCACAAAGGTGCCGATGATGAGCAACAGCGCCATCACGATCAGCATCATGAAAAAGGAGTTGGTGACCGGGAATTCGAAATCGGTTCCGGGGATCGGAATGTGCCAGAGCGCCTGAGGTGCGACTTCGACATGAACGTTCATGTGCGTCCTTACTCGTCAAGACTCTCGGTTTGATCCGCGCGCTGCTTATCGCGCTGCGGGCGAATCGACGGCCGCCGCGGCGGGGTCATTACAGCCAGTTGGTATAACAGATACCCGGAAACCACCAGACCAAATACGACGCCCACCAGGGCCAAAACCGGCGATGTACTCAGCCATCGATCGAGAAGTATTCCTCCGCCGATGCATAGTAAAAGACTGGCTACAATTGAGCAACCTAATCCGGATGCCGCGCCGATTGCTCGCCAGTCTTGTCGGTCCCGAGGAGAGTCATCCATACGCCCTCCTGTCGATTGCGAATACTATCACAATCTCCGGAAGCAAGGCAATTTGGTCAATCCCCGAGCGTCTGGACAATTGCCGGCTCGAACGGCAGCGGTCGTTGATCGCCGTCGTGCATAATCTGCTTTGCCGCGCCAACAAACCCTGAAAAGAGCGGGTGCGGCCTCGTCGGTCGCGACCGGAGCTCCGGATGGAACTGCACGCCGACAAACCATGGATGATCGTACAGCTCCATGATCTCGGCCAGCTTGCCGTCCGGCGACATACCGCTCACGATCAACCCCGCTTCATCCATCGCTTCAATGTAGCTGTTGTTCACCTCCCAGCGATGCCGGTGCCGCTCCTCCACCATCGACGCCTGGTAGCACTCGGCCGCCCGCGTGCCCGGCACCAGTTTGCAGGGATAGAGCCCCAGTCGCATCGTGCCGCCCATATCGACATCCCGCTGGTCCGGCATGAGCGCGATCACCGGATCGGGTGTTTCCGGATCAATCTCGGTGCTGTTGGCGCGTTCGAGGCCCATCACGTCGCGTGCGAACTCAATTACCGCCATATGGAGCCCATAGCAGAGGCCGAAATACGGCACCTGATGCTCACGCGCATAGCGCGCGGCCACGAGCTTTCCTTCGATGCCACGCGGCCCGAAGCCGCCCGGCACGACAATGCCTGAAGCGGTGCGCAGCTGCTGCTCGATCTCTTGCGGCGTCGACTTCTCGGAGTTGACCCAGGTGATCTCAACCTCGACATCGTGCGCCAGCGCCGCATGTGTGAGCGACTCCGAAACGCTCATATACGCGTCGTGCAACTCGACGTACTTCCCGACGAGCGCGATCTCGACGCGACGTGACGGCGTCTTGATCCGCCGCACCATATCTTCCCAGTCGCGCAGATCGGGCACCGAATCCTGCCAGCCGAAATGCTCCGCCAGATAACGGCCAAGACCCGCTTCTTCGAGCACCAGCGGCACTTCGTAAATCGTCTCAGCCGTCGTCAGCGGAATGACGGCATCCTCATCGACGTCGCAGAAAAGCGAGATTTTGGTGCGGACGTCCTCCGGCACCTCATGATCGGCACGCACCGCGATCACGTCCGGCTGAATACCGATGGCGCGCAGCTCTTTGACGCTATGCTGGGTCGGCTTCGTCTTCAATTCACCGGTGCTGCCGATACGCGGCAGGAGCGTCACATGAATATAGAGGACGTTGTGTCGTCCTTCTTCCTTGCGCATCTGGCGGATCGCTTCGAGGAACGGCTGGCTTTCGATATCGCCGACCGTGCCGCCGACCTCGACGATGACAACATCAAGGCCGTCGTCGCTCGCGACCAGGCGAATCCGATCCTTGATTTCGTTGGTGATGTGCGGTATGACCTGGACCGTTCCGCCGAGGTAGTCGCCGCGTCGTTCGTTGGCGATGACAGCGGAGTAGATCTGCCCGGTCGTGACGTTGGACGCTCGGCTCAGGTTTTCATCGATGAAGCGTTCGTAATGGCCGAGGTCGAGATCGGTCTCGGCACCATCGTTCGTGACAAAAACTTCGCCGTGCTGATACGGCGACATCGTTCCCGGATCGACATTGATATATGGGTCGAGCTTGAGGATGCTGACCCGGCGCCCGCGACTCTTGATGAGCCGTCCGATCGACGCCGTGGTGATCCCTTTCCCAACGGACGACGCGACTCCCCCGGTTACGAATATGTATTTGGGCATGCTCTCCCGAACCTTCCGGCGTC
>CALAGB010000527.1 GCA_937891245.1 uncultured Thermomicrobiales bacterium
ACGGCCAGGATGATCCCGACACGCAAGACGGAGGGCCTGCTGCTCGGGTCGTGGGAACTGATCCGGCAGCTTGGGCGGGTGCCGCGCTGGCTGATCTGGGACAACGAACCCGGGATCGGTCAGGAGGGTCGGCTCGCGCAAGGCGTCACAGCGTTCGCCGGAACTCTGGACACGAAGGTGGTGCAACTGCGCCCTTACGACCCGGAATCGAAGGGGATCGTGGAGCGCCGCAACGGGTGGATGGAGACCTCGTTCATGCCCGGCCGCACGTTCACCTCACCGGTCGACTTCAACACCCAGTTGGATGACTGGCTGGAGAAGGCGAGCGCGAAAGTGGTCCGCACCATCAAGGCCCGGCCGATCGATCTGATCGAGCACGACCGGTCGCGGATGCTGCCGCTGCCGACCATCCCTCTGCAGCTGGGCTGGCGGCAGCGAGCCCGGCCCGGCCGGGACTACTACGTCCGCCTGGACGCCTGCGACTACTCCGTCGACCCGCAAGCCATCGGCAGATTCGTCGACGTCACCGCAGACCTCGACCGGGTGAAGGTCCGCCACGACGGGCGGATCATCGCCGATCACGCCCGGGTCTGGGCGCGCGGCAGCACCATCACAGACCCCGTCCATGTCGGGACCGCGACGAGACTCACGAGAAATGTCCGCGAAACGTGGGTTGAGCCTCGCGTGAAAATGCCGGGAGGGACGACGCTCACGAAGAATGCCGCGAAACGCTCTCAGCTCTTCAGGTGAGCGTGTCCGTGAAGTCGGCGTGAGGCTGAAGGCGCGGTAAACGTGTGACAACCGAAAACGGGGACTTCGCTCGCGCACCGCCGCTGCCGGTGTCGACGGCGGTCCAATCTGAGGCCAAAGCGACGGTCGAAAATGAGGCCACCTGGTTGTCGTTTGGTTAGTCTGCCGGATCCTGAGTTTTGATGCTGGGCAGGCTGTCGATGCCGCGTACTCGGAGTCGGTAGCTGGCGCCTTTCAACGTGAGCACGTCGGCGTGGTGGACGATGCGGTCGATCATCGCGGCGGCGACGGCTTGGTCGCCGAAGACGCCGCCCCAGCCGCTGAACGGCAGGTTGGAGGTCAGGATCAGCGAGGCGTGCTCGTAGCGGCTGGACACGAGTTGGAAGAACAGGTTCGCGGCGTCTTGCTCGAACGGGAGGTAGCCGACCTCGTCGACGATGATCAGCCCGTAGCGGCGCAGCCGGGCGAGTTCGCGGGGCAGGTTGCCTTGCTGGTGGGCGTCGGTCAGGTGGGTGACCCAGTCCGTCGCGGCCGCGAACAGCACCCGGTAACCGTGGCGTGCGGCGACGATGCCGAGCGCGGTCGCGAGGTGGGTTTTGCCGGTGCCGGGTGGGCCGAGGAGCACGACGTTGCGGGCCTCGAGCAGGAACCCGCCGGAGGCGAGGGCTGCGGTCTGTTGTCGTGCGGTGGGCTGGGCGTCGAAGTCGAAGTCCTCCAACGTCTTGCGCGCCGGGAACCCGGCCGCTTTGATGCGCAACTCCGCGCCGGGCGTGTTGCGGGCGGAGACCTCGCGTTCGAGGACCGCGGCGAGGTAGTCCTCGAACGACCAGCCTGCATCCCTGGCCTGATCGGCCATCCGGCTAGCGGCTTCGGTGATCCGGGGCGCCTTCAGAGCGCCGGCGAGATAGGTGATCTGCTTGGCCGTGTCGGTCTGCTTGGCGGCCATCACGCAACCCCCTCGATCCCGAACGCCCGGTCGTAGTCGGCCAGATCCCTCGTGAGGTCGTCGCCGGCGGCGGCCGGTCGTGGTTGCTGGCACTGTTGCCGCAACCGCCTGGCGGTCCGGGGTTCCTCATGTCAAGGTGTCCGCGAAAATTGAGTCGTGCCTCAGGTAGGAGAGCCCGCGAAATGGGTCAGCTTGCTTCTTGGATTTTGATCCGGGCGTCGGTGTCGGGCGTGGCGTGTTCGAGTTTTTCGCGCATCCGGTCGGTCTTGTCCTTGGCCAACTCGATCAGTCTGCCCTGTAAGTGGGCGATGCGGCGGGCAAGGTCGAGCGGGTTGATGCTGTCGCGGTAGGCAGTCATCTCGGCCTGCTGCGCCGGGGAGAGTATCCCCGACGCGATGAGGCGATCGAACGGTGTGGCCGGCTTGTCGTAGATCCGTCTGCGGCGGCCAGCTTTGTCCTCGCCCCAACCGATCGGTTTCTTCGTCGGGGTGAAGTAGTTCAAGCGGTCGTTGACCAGCGGCCATAGCGTGTTGAGCACTTCAAGCTCTTCGGCGGTGTCGTAGCGGTAGTAGAACCCGTAGCGCCGTACAAGATGGTTGTTCTTCGACTCGATCGTGGCCTGGTCGTTCTTCTTGTAGGGGCGGGATCTGGTGAAGAAGATCTTCTTGTCGGCCGCCCAGTCGATCATGGGATAGTTCAAGAACTCCGAACCGTTGTCGAAGTCCAAACCCACTACGCCGTAAGGGATCTCGTCGAGGGATGCGTCCATCACGCGTCGGATGTGGACGTGCGCATTGTTCCGGATCGAACGGGTGAACACCCAACCGATCAAGACGTCGGTGAAATTCACCGTGCGGGCGAACTCGCCGATCAGGCGCGGCCCGCAGTGCGCGACCGTGTCGCACTCGAAAAACCCGGGCTCGGTCTCGACCTCGTCGCCGGCCTTACGGATCTTGATCGACGTGCGCAAAAGCGGTGACGGCTTCGTCGACGAGATGCCCTTGAGCTGCCCTTGCTTCGAGCATCAGCCAGATACCGGTCGATCGTCGCCGCCGACATAGCCAGCAGCTCGGCTCTCACCTCCGGTGTGTAGCCGCGCTTGCCACCGACCAGCTCCCCGTGGTGCTCCAACGACGACAAAAGGCCCTCCATCGCCACCGTGAGGTACTTGCCGCACAACCCGCCCGACGTCGCCCACAGCCACTGAAGCACTGAAGCAGTTTCCTTGCCGCCGCCGAGTACTTCAGCGCCCGCGGCTTACGACGCTTCACCACCCGCCGCGGACCGGGCCTGGCCGCCTCCGTCAGGCGACGGCGCGCGTTGTCCCGTGACCAGCCGGTCACCGCCACCACCTCGTCGAGCAGCCGACCCCTATCCTTCTTCGACGCCGCGGCGTAGCCGCGCGCGTACTTCCTGGTTATCTCCGCACGAGAACTCATCGACAACCCATTTCCCATGTCCGAAGCGTCGCCGCCACGCGGGCAAAAATAGATGAGGCACGACCCGCCTTTCACGGGCACATTTCATGAGTCTCGTCGATCCCTTGACAAACTGGGATCGCTCTGCGACGATCTGTGGAATCGGTTCCAAACATCAATCACCCTTGGGAGGCACGCCCTATGAGACGCTCCATGGTTGTTTTCGCTGTGCTGGGCGCGGCGGCAGTCCTCGCCGTCGCATCGTGCGGTAGTGGTTCGGGTACCTCGACGACTGATTCCGCCGGCGGACCGTCTACTTCCAGTGGCGAGGCCTCTGATTCGACTGCTAATAGCTCATCCGATGGTGCGTCGACGGAGGCTGGCGAGTCCAGCGGGTCGAAGACGGTGGATCTCAGCGCGGCGTCGGCCGCGCTACGCGATGCCGGATACGATCAGATCGCGGATTCTGTCGACAAGGCCGCGCCGGCCCCCGCAACGCTTAAGGACGGCAGTACCTTCAAGCTCAAGGACAGTATTGCGAAGAAGCTGGCCTCGGGCGAGAAGGTCAATTACGTCTTCTCCTACCAATCCAGCGGAATCGCACTGTTCTCCGATCAGTACAAGACTGGATATGATGCGACAGTTCCGATCGCGCAGACTGTTCTTCCAACGATGAATGCTAGTGCCATCGCGCCATCGGGTGATATCGATGTGCAGACGCAGATCTCGCAGATTGAGGCGCTGTACAATACCAATCAGATTGACTGCCTCGGCCTGGAACCGCCAGACTCTGACGCGTTCACAGACATCACGAATAAACTCATGGCGGATGGGATCCCGGTTTTCACTGCCGGAGTGACGTCCAACGGAAACGAGTTCTCGAACTTTACCCAGGTGCCGATGGAGGAAGGCCACCAAGCGGCTCAGGTTGTCCTGGACTGGATGAAGTCCACCGATCACGACCTGAAGGTGTTCACCACTAGTGGCGGCGATCCTGGCTCGTTCTGGGGGCAGGGACGTATGAAAGGTTTCGAGGAAGGTATTAAGGCCGCAATTCCTGACGCGAAGTTCATCAATACTGCCGATAATCCTCTCACAGTCAACTACGATCCAGCGCAGGCCTACGATACCTATAAGGCGCTCCTGACGGGTAACCCGGACCTGCAGTTCGTTCTGAACGTTGACATCACGGCGGAGCAGGCCTTCAAGGCAATTCAGGACCTGGGTCGCGTGGGTAAAGTGTTCACTGCCGGCTGGAACGTGTCGGTTGGTCAACTCGACGCGATCGACGCGGGCGTGCAGGTGGTTGCCTTCGATCAAGGTTGGCCGCAGCAGGCAGGGTTCGGTGCGGTCGCGTGCGCTGTCTACCTGGCGACCGGCGATGTCATCCCGAACGCTCAGCATCTCGTCCCGGTGACCAGCGAGAATTCTGCAGAGGCGCGGAAGGACCTGGCCAAGATTCTCGGCGGCTGAGAGAAATCGGATAGGCATGGCTGAGTTTCGGTTGAGCCAATCGAAGAACTGAAAAGGAGTCCAGCTGGTTGTCGGTCACGGTACCGACGATTGGCTGGCTCCATATATTGCCAAGTGTTGTACGGGGTGAATACAACTTGAACGGTGCCCCGCGCTCGCGTAAGTGTGAAGGTGCGCCACAGTTCGGCTGAGTATTTGCTCGCAGGTGGGGTACTCGCACCGTCTAGACCTGTGTCCAGCGATAGGTCGATGGCAATACCCCACAGCCTTTGTAGCAAAAGGCAGCTTTGGCGGACGAGGGAAAGGTGTCAGTTGACTGAGGAAGATCGCGCGAACACCGCGCCTGTGGATACGCACTCGAACGGTCCGCGCGCAGGGTTCAAGGGTATAGAGGTAGATCGTTCTGGAGTCGTCGCAGCGACGTTTATCCGCATCGGCGGGTTGATCGGTGCGGTCCTCATCGTGTCGGCTTTCTTTACGTGGACATCAGGTGGGTTATTCGTTATTCCGTCGAACCTTCTGGGTTTGCTGCGGTATATGAGTACGCTAGCGATTGTCGGAATGGGGTTAACCGCGATACTAATCGTGGGAGAGATCGACCTGTCGTTCGCCAGCCTCTACGGTCTTTCGGCAATGATGCTTGCGGTTTCGTGGCTGAAATGGGGCTGGCCATTATGGGCTGGCTTCCTCCTTTGCATAGTGGTCGCGGTGCTCACCGGATTGTTCAACGCGTTCTTCACCGCGGTTGTCAAAATACCGTCATTCATCGCGACTTTGGGATCAAGTACGCTGATATTCGGCTTCACGCTCTTGGTCAGCCGGGCGCAGCGTTTCTCCACTAGTTCGCCGCCCGCTGGCGAGGTCGTCAGAAAGGGTGAGATCTCATTCTTCCGCCAGATCAGCAACCTGCATCTCCCATTCAACATCCCGATGCAGGTCGTGTGGATGATTGTGGTTGCACTGATCGCCTGGCTGATCCTCGGGAAATCCTTGTTTGGCTTCCGCCTGAAGGCAATAGGGGGCAACCCCGCGGCGGCCCGCTTCGCGCGGCTACCGGTGACGAAGTACAAGTTCCTTGCGTTCATCATGGGAGCGGTGTGCGCCGCTTTGGCCGCTGTTTTCGACTTCTCCTTCATCGGTTCGGTACAGCCGGACGGCGGGCAGGTTCTGCTCTTCCCGATCTTCGCGGCCGTGGTGATCGGCGGCGCGAGCCTGTCGGGCGGCCGCGGCTCGGTCTCCGGCACCCTGCTGGGCGCGCTCTTGCTTGCGGTCATCGCGAACGGTCTGGCGCTCAACGCGGCCGGCGCGTTCGCGCAGCAGATGTTCCTCGGCGTCGTCACGATCGCCGCCGTGGTGCTGGATCAGGTGACGCGATCCTGGAGAAAGAGTTGAGTACGACGGCGCCGGCGACCCCCCGCTCCGTCTCGGTCTCCGGACTGGTCAAGCGGTACGGTGACACGACCGCTCTGTCGGGACTCGATCTTGACGTCAGCGGTGGGGAGATTCTGGGGATCGTCGGTCCGAATGGCGCCGGTAAAAGCACGTTCGTCAAGATCCTCGCCGGTGACGAGGTCGCGACCAGCGGCGAGATCCACGTCAATGGCCAGGACTGGCGCCGTGGCGTGGATGCCGATCGCATCGCGGTGGTCCATCAGGAACCTCAGCTGTTTCCGAATCTGACGGTCGCCGAGAACCTGGTGGTGGGGCGCGAAATCTCCACGTTCGGGTGGGGGAAGCTACGGGATCTCGACAAGAAGGTGCTGTCGGATACCGGGTTGCTTCCCTATATGAATCGGACTCTCGGTGACCTGTCGATCTCGCTGCAGCAGCGGACCGAGATCGCCCGCGCGCTGGTCCGTAGCGCCGATGTATTCCTGTTCGATGAGCCGAACTCGGCGCTGACCGAGGACGAGTCCGAACAGCTCTTCGCGTACATGCACAGCCTCGCCGATGCCGGTTCCGTGGTCATTTTAGTGACTCACCGGTTGGCGGAGTTGGTACGCCATGCGGACCGCGCTGTCGTCATTATCGATGGCCGCTGCCGCCGCGAACTGTCGGGCGCGGACCTGACGGCCGAGACCCTCGCGCGCGAGCTTGTCGTGCGCAGCAGTGATGAAACCGCAGACGAATCGGTGCGCGAGCGCCGTGACGCCGGTGAGATGCCGTCTCTGCTGAGCGTGTCGGAATTGTCGCACCAGCAGGACAAGTTCCGGTCCGTCTCCTTCGAACTGCACCGCGGAGAGGTCGTGGCGCTCGTTGGCGTGGAGGGCTCGGGCGCGCGCGAAATCGTCCGCGCCGTCTCGGGTCTCGAACATCTGCGACCTACCGGCGGGATGACGTGGGCGGCCGATTCGTCAGCCGATTCGAATCGGACGGTCGCCTTCGTGACGGCCGATCGGTCCGACAGTCTCTTCGGCAACCTCTCCGTCGGGGAGAATCTGGTCATTCGATCGGGCGATGACATCAAGTCCCGGTTTGGCCTGGTGAGAAGCAAGGAAGTCCGGAGACTCGCGCAGCAGGCGCGTGAGGAGTTCGCGGTCAAAACGGCGAGTCTCGATACGCCCATCCGGTCGCTGAGCGGCGGCAATCAACAGAAAGTTGCTATCGCGTCGGTGCTGCGGCTATTCCCGGCGGTAGCGGCGTTGGAGGAGCCCACCCGCGGCGTCGATGTCTCCAGCAAACGCGAGATCTACTCGCTCTTGCGCCAGTATTGCGACGGCGGCGGATGCGCGCTGCTGTTTTGCACAGAGGACTCAGAGGTCTTCGACGTTGCCGACCGGGTCTTGGTCGCGGCGCGCGGTCAGATAGTGACCGAGTTGAACTGTGCCGATTTCGATAGCGCCGAGGGGCTGGCGGAGGCGACCGCCAGCCTCATGGGTGGCTCCGCAACGCCGGCAGCTGCCGATTGACGGATCGGCTCCACCCACCAGCAACCGGGGAGGGATGAAATGCTGGTAACCGGGTTTTTCCACGCCGGCATCACGATCGCTGACATGGATCGTTCATTGCGTTTCTATCGTGATGGGCTAGGCCTGAAGATTTATTTCGACAAGCTTTTGGACGCCGAATATCTGTTCCGCGAGTTGGACTTGAAATTCGACAATATTCGGGCCGTCTACCTGGAGATTCCCGGGGGCGGATATATCGAGCTACTCGAATATCGGGGTATCGAGCGACTATCCGCGGCCTGCCGACCCTGTGACTACGGCAGCGGTCACCTCTGTCTGTACGTGACGGAGATTGCGGATCTGGTGGATCGGCTGGTCGCCCTGGGCGGTTCGATGCGTTCGCATGGAATCGTCGATATCACGAGCGGGCCCAACGAGGGTGCGCAAAGCGTTTACCTGCGTGACCCGGATGGTTATTCCGTCGAATTGTTCGTCAAACCGGGCGCGAACGAATCCTAAGGGTGGATTGCGAAACAAGAGCCAGAGAGGATGCGAGACATGAGCCGCAATGTGGAGGTACTAGCCGAAGGCTTGGGACATCCCGAGGGTCCCGATCAACTTCCGGACGGCCGGATTGTGATGGTGGAGACCTACACCAGCAAGATCATCGCGTGGTCACCGGATCGAGGTATCCATGATTATGCCGCATGCGGGGGCGGCCCGAACGCCTGCCTGCTCGGCTCCGATGGCGGCCTCTACATCACACAGAATGGTGGCACTGTAGGCCGTTGGCGTGCGGAAACCATGGTCACGCCATCCATCCAGCGCGCATGGCCGGACGGTCGTGTCGAGTACGTGACGACCTCGGTGGCCGGTATATCTCTCCAAGCGCCGAATGATCTTGTCTTCGGTCCAGACGGCAGGCTGTACTTCACCGATCCGAGTGACTATCTCCCCGACGAGCCGGCGGTAGGGCGGCTTTTCGTCCTGAATCCTGATGGCACCGGCGAGTTGCTCGAAGAAGTCGATAACTCATATCCAAACGGCATTGTCGCTGAACCCGACGGCTCGATCGTATGGGTCGAATCGTACCGAGGTGAGGTCTTTCGTAAGCGCCCCGGAGAACCTTCGGAGCTCATTCATGTGTTACCGGATGGCCACGTCCCAGACGGTCTCAAGATAGATACGTCGGGAAACTTCTGGATCACCGTGTACAGCGGCGGCGGTGTCGATGTGGTCAGCAAGAACGGTACGTACCTGGACTTCGTGCCCACGTACGGTGTGCCGTGCAACTGCCTGTTCGTAGGCACAGACTTGTACGTCACGGATTTCGGCGAAGGCGCCGAGGTCAGCGCCGATGCCCCGATGATCGGGCGGCTGCAACGAGTCGATGCGGGCCAGGAAGGCGCGCCGTTCTTCCGTGGCCAGATCGCGGCACGCGCATGATCGGGCGCGGCCGCGGACCTCGGACGCCATCGTGCCCCCGGCATGATCAGAGGTCGGCGGGATGACGAAAAAAGCGGTGGTCACGGGCGCGGCGAGCGGTATTGGCCGAGCCGTCGGCGATGTGTTGGGCGCGCGTGGATACCAGGTGCTGAGAGTGGATCGCGACCGTGCCGGCCTGGAGAGATCCGCGGGGGAGAATGATCAAACGCTCGTCGCGGACCTAGCCTCCGCGGACGGCCTGGAGGAGGTCGTCGCGGCCGCGGCCGGCAGCGACGCGCTGGTCAATGCCGCCGGCATCATCCTCCTCAAGCCGATCATCGAGGTGACCCTCGCGGACCTTCGGCGGCTCTTCACCGTCAACTTCGACGCGGTCTGGGAACTGACGTCCCGCATTGGGTGGACGATGCCGTCCGGTGGCGCGATCGTGAACCTCAGTTCCAGCTCCGCGAAGCTCGCCAACACGACAGAGGCCGCGGCCTACGCGGCCACGAAGACGGCCATTCTCAGCCTCACGCGATCGTTCGCTTACGCGTTCGCGTCCTCGAATGTCCGCGTTAATGCGGTGTGCCCGGGAATCATCGACACCCCGATGCAGGATGCGGTGCTGGCGCAGGTGTCCACGGAACGCGGGATCTCCGCGGCGGAGCTCTCCGCGGCGCGCAACACGTCGGTACCGCTGGGTCGATCCGCGTCGGCGGCCGAGTGTGCTCAGGTCATCCATTTCCTGTTGTCCGACGAGTCGTCATACTTGACCGGACAGGCGATCAACGTCACCGGCGGCCTGGTCACCTGGTGAACCGCCGAACGTGATCCAGCGCGGGGCGCCGGACCACGTTCGGGTGGACCGCGGAAGGAACCTGTCACGGGTCCGGCGCGGTCCGCGGCGTCGCAATCTCGTCATTCGACCTGAGAACCGGGCAGCAGATCGTTATCCGCGCCGAGGCCTGGAATGGGGCCCGGGACCGCAGCTTGGCCGTCGAAGAGCAACGGCAGACGTGGAAATGCCAGGTAGCTGACATCGTCGCGCCGCAGTCTCTCGTCCTCGGACGGCTGGAAGAGCCCTCGGTGAGCGAGTTGCGGGCAGCGTCGGACCTCGTCGATACTCTGGATCACACCGGCCGGTTGCCCCGCGTTCCGCAGCATCGTCGCGGCGTCACGGGCGGTCGTCGCACGGGCCCACTCCTCCAGAGCGGGTACGATTATCGCCGCCATATTGTCCGCGCGTTTGAGCATCGTATCCAGCTGCGGGTGATCGACCAGGTCAAGGCGATCCATCGCGCGGCAGCAGCGGTGCCACATCTCATCCGTCGGGATCACGATCGACACCCACTGACCGTCACCGGCGCGGAAGGTGCCGACCGGGCTGAAGCGGTCGATCCCGCGCGTCTGCACAGTCCCGGTGAACTCGTACAGAGTCAGTGGGCGCTCCAGGAACGCGGCACCGATGTCGTACATGGCGGCGTCGATATGGGCGCCTTCTCCCGTGCGTTCGCGTTGGACCAGGGCCATCACGACGCCCATCGTCGAGTAGATTCCCGACAGCAGATCCATGGTCCCCATGGGGGCCAGTCCGGGCGGGCCGTCCGCGCTGGCGCCGATCAGGCTGCTCAATCCGCTCATCGCCTGGATCACCGAGTCGAAGGCCGGCCATTCGGCGTAGGGGCCGCCCGTCACCCCGAACCCGCTGATCTCGCAGATGACGAGGCGCGGGAACAGGGTGCGGAGCGTGTCGGCGGCGATGCCGAGCCGCTCCAGCGAACCGGGCCGCGTGTTGCAGACGAACACGTCCGCGTCGGCGAGCAGCGCGAGCAGCGCGGCGCGCCCCTCCTCGGCGGCGAGGTTCACCTCGACCGATCGCTTCCCGCGGTTGTACGAGACGAACCCGCTGCTCACGTAATCGTCAGGGGACCCGCGCCGGGGCTG
>CALAGB010000528.1 GCA_937891245.1 uncultured Thermomicrobiales bacterium
TCGGTGAAACCCTGGATGGCGTGTTTGGAGGCGCAGTAGGCCGATTGCAGCGGAATGGCGCGGTAGGCGAGCGCCGAACCGACCTGCACGATCTTGCCCCGATTGCGCGGGAGCATACGATTGAGCGCGGCCAGCGTCCCATTGACGACGCCGAGATAGGTTACCTCGGTGACGCGGCGGTAGTCGTCGGCCGCCATCTCCTTGACCGGCGAAAAGACCGTCACCATGGCGTTATTGACCCAGACATCGATCGGACCGAAGGCCGTCTCAACCTTGGTGGCCGCGTCGTCGACCTTCTGTGCGTCGGCCACATCGAGTGGCAACACCAGCGCCTCACCGCCGAGTGCCTGAACCTCACGTTTGGCGGCCTCCAGTCTCTCCTGATTGCGCGCGATCAAGCCGATTCGGGCACCATGCTTGGCGAATTCCTGCGCTGTGGCTCGCCCAACCCCGGCCGAAGCGCCGGTAATCACCACAACCTCACGTCGTTGCTCGTCTCTCACGAATGACTCCTTACGTTGCTGAGCCTCCCTGTCACCCCTCTCTTCGCAGAGTGAGTGCCAGTCTCACCGGTGCTTGAATCGGCCGAGCCAAACGATTAGGATGCAGCCGGTTTAGCGGGTAATGGGGAGGGCAAATGGATAACCTGACACGCATCGTCGCGTTCGCGCTTGAAGAAGATACGACGCTCGGCGATATCACGAGCGAATTGACGGTCGCGCCCGGGCGGCAGGTAACCGGCACGCTGCTCGCCAAAGGCGACGGCGTCCTCTCCGGTCTGCTGGCGGTGCAAGAAGTCTTTCGACAGATCGACGAAACAGTGCAAGTCGAATTGCTGCTGCACGACGGCGATCGGGTGACGCGCGGCGACTGTATTGGAACGATTGCGGGGAACGCACGGAGCGTGCTCAAGGGCGAACGTGTCGCGCTCAATTTCCTGCAACGTCTCTCCGGCGTGGCGACCGCCACCGCGCGCTATGTCGAGGCGGCCGCCGGAACGGAGGCGCGCATTATCGACACGCGGAAGACGACGCCCGGGATGCGCCTCCTCGAAAAAGCGGCGGTGCGTCACGGCGGCGGGCATAATCACCGCTTCGGTCTCGGTGACGGTATTCTCATCAAAGACAATCATCTGGCGGCGATCGGCGGACCCGATCGGATCGCATCGGCGGTCCGCGCCGCGCGGGCGGGGGCGCCGCATACGCTTCGAGTCGAAGTCGAAGTGACGTCGCTCGATGAGCTGGAACAGGCGCTGTCGGTGCGGCCGGATACGGTTCTGCTCGACAATATGTCTCCCGAAGAGATGCGCGAGGCGGTACGTCGGACGGCCTCACGTGCGCTGTTGGAGGCATCCGGCGGAATCACACTGGAGACGGTGCGTGCAGTCGCGCAGACCGGCGTCAATCTCATCTCGGTCGGAGCACTCACGCACTCAGCGCGGGCGCTGGATATCAGCCTGGAACTCGCTATGAGCGGTGAAGCGTGAGTCGGCCGGAGCGCCAGAATGTGACCAGTGTCGGCGGATTGGTGGTGCGTGACGATGCTATCTTGCTGGTGCGAATGACCTACGGGGCCTCGCGCGGTCGCTTGATGCTGCCGGGCGGTTTACTCGATCCGGGTGAGACGCTCGACGTCGCGATCGCGCGTGAAGTGCTCGAAGAAACGGGTGTCGTTGCCGATCCGATCGGGATCATCGGCATCCGAACGCGCTACGACGGCCCAAAGACCGATAATTACGTCCTCTGGTTGCTGGAACATTGCGAAGGTACTCCAAGTTCAGATGGTCATGAAAACGACGAAGCCGCCTATTTTACGCTGGCCCAGCTCGACGCCCGCGACGATGTCACATACCTGGCACACTACATGGCACGCCAGGTGCTCAACCAGAATGTGGTACCAATGCGTAAGGCGGCTGATTACGAATACCTAATGCCAGGCAGCACGGCGGATTCATGGAAGCTTTTTCTCGCTCATTGATCGCGAACGACGGCGCCGAGGTTGAGCCGTTCGGTACAGTTGAATGACGCCATGTTGTCCGGCGCGCCGCACGCTAGAAGAGGAATAGAGTGGACGATTCAACACCGGCAACCGTTTCCGAATCCTTCGGCACAGACGATGAACTGGCCCGAGAACTCAGCGGCCCCAGCCGCACGGTGACCGACGAGCAGATGCGGACGTTCGAACGCTATGCCGCGGAAATGTTCAGCGCGTTTGGACTCGATATCGACACACCTTCAACCGTTGATACGCCACGTCGGTTTGTGCAGGCGATGTTCGAGATCACCTCGGGCTATGACGGTGATCCGAAGTTGATGAAGATCTTCGATACCGAATGCCGGGGTGGTTCGGATTGCCGTCGCAGCCAGCTGATCGAAGGGCCGATCCAGTTCTACAGCCTCTGCGAGCATCACGCGTTGCCGATCATCGGCCAGGCGTACCTCGCCTACATCCCGCACGAGCGCATATTCGGCCTCTCCAAACTGACGCGTCTGGTGCGCGTCTACGCGCGCCGTTTCACCGTGCAGGAGCGGCTGGGGCAGCAGATAGCAGACGCCATGGATCGGCTGCTGGAGCCGCACGGCGTGGCCGTCTATCTCGAAGCGGAGCATCTCTGCACCCACATGCGCGGCGTCCACAATCAGACGTCGGTAACACGCACGACCAACTGGCGTGGCACCTTCGATGATGACGCCAGCCTGCGCGACGAATTCTTTCGCCTCGCGCAGAGGCGCACCTAGAAACGCACACCACGAATCAGCCTATCCGGCCATCGGCATAGAACTTGCACTTGGCGACACAGACAGGATTTGTCGTCATCCGCCTCCGATAGGCCGGAAGGTGCGCCATGAAGCGTCGCCAATTGCCCCTCCGGCCCGCGCGCTCGACCGAAGCGGAGCTGCTCGACCGGCCAGGAAACGATCCTGCGCTGCTGGCTGGTAACCTGGCCGATCTCCGCCGGGTGAACCGCTGGCTTGGCGGCGTTCGCCTGACGCTCGCAGGGTTGGGACGCCTGACCGGCGATTTGCGGCCCGGCGACGCGCTTCGCGTCCTCGACGTGGCGACCGGCAGCGCCGACATTCCGACTGCCATGGCGAACTGGGCCGAGCGCCGACGGTTGCGGGCGTGGATTCTGGCGACCGACCGGAGCGCGGAGGTCTTGCGTCTGGCCGAGCGCCCGGAGACGGACCGCGTCGGGTTTGCCGTTGCCGATGCCTGTGATCTCCCCTTCGCTGACGGCAGTTTTGATATCGCTACCTGCTCACTGGTGCTGCACCATCTCGATCCGGACGAGGCTGTATCGATGCTGCGAGAGATGAGCCGTGTCGCGCGCCGGGGTATTGTCGTGAATGACCTGGTACGGAACTGGCCGGGTTTTGCCGGTGCCTGGCTTTTCAGTCGTTCGCTGACCCGCAACCAACTAACACGGAATGATGCTCCCCTCTCAGCCCGTCGCGCCTACACCCGGCGCGAGATGAGGATGCTGCTGGACAGAGCTGAACTCTGCCCGGTTGATTCAGCCGGCTTCCTCGCATACCGGGTGGCAATGATCGCCCAGGCGCCACCGTGAGCGGGCTGAACGCCGAAGTGCTGGTTGCCGGCGGCGGTCCGGCCGGCGCCGCGACGGCGGCCCTGCTGGCGCAGCGTGGCCATGATGTCCTCCTGCTCGAGCGAGCAACGTTTCCGCGCGAAAAGCCATGCGCCGAATATCTGAGCCCAGGCGTCGTTGACGTCGTGAAGCGACTGGGCGCGCTCGGCGATCTACTGGCGATTCAGCCTGCTCGACCGCTCGGTATGCGGGTCGGCACCGAGCGGACTTCATTCCTCGTGACATATGCGGTGGACGGTGATCCGGTTGGGCGAGCGGGGCTTGGCATCCCGCGCCCAACGTTCGATCACGTGCTGCTCGATCATGCCCGCGGCTGTGGCGTTCGCGTACAGGAACGGTGCCGGGTGCGCGGAGCGTTGCTGGAGGGTGGCCGCGTCGTCGGCGTTCGAACCAGTCGTTTGGCAAAGGAAACCGAAATACGGGCGCGTTTCGTGGTAGCAGCCGATGGGTTGCATTCGAGCGTCGCGCGTTCGCTGGGGCTCGATCTGCCGGTCCGCTGGCCGCGGCGGCTCGGATTGGTCGCTCGATTCGACAACGTTGCCGGGATCGATCGTTTCGGCGAGATGCATGTCGGCCACGAGCTCTACTGTGGTCTGGCGCCGGTTGGTGGCGGGATCGTCAACGTGGGGTTGGTTGGTGCGCTGGGAGCGAAGCGTGCCGGTGAACCGGTTGAACGCTATTTCGAGCGGCGCCTAGCGGAGTTACCGGGAGTTGTCGAGGCGCTCAGCACGGCGCGGCGTGTCACGTCGATTCGTGGAATCGGCCCGCTTGCCCGGCGCGTTCGCCGCGTCGCCGGTCCCGGCTATCTGCTCGTCGGAGACGCTGCCGGTTTCCTCGACCCGTTCACCGGCGAAGGCGTTTATCGCGCGCTCCGTGGGGCCGAACTGGCCGCCGACGCGGTCGAACGGGCACTCGCACACCCCGACGCGGTTCCGGGCGACTACGAACAGGCTCGACGGTCAGCGTTCGCCGAGAAAGAGCGTGTTTGCCTGCTGATCCAGGGCTTTCTCCGCTCACCGCGCTTGTTCGAATACGTCATTCGTCGCCTGAACGATCGGGCGGACGTCGCAGGAACCCTGTCCGGCGTGCTCGGTGACTATCAACCGGCCAGTCCGGCGTTGCGGCCGCGATTCCTCTGGACGCTCCTGAAGCCGTAAAGAGAGGATGTCGATGCAGACTGAGAACAGCATCATGATCCAGGCGCCAGAAGATCTGATCTACGGCCTGGCCGTGGACGTCGAACGCTGGCCGGCGCTCTTGCCGCACTATCGGCGGGTACGGGTCTTGTCTGAAGACGGGCCACGTCGCGTGGTGGAAATGGCTGCGTGGCGCGATGGGATTCCGCTGCGTTGGTGGGCTGAGCAGGTGAGCTTCCCGGCCGAACCACGGATCACCTTCCGCCACGTGCGCGGCGTAACCGCAGGCATGGAGGTCGCGTGGAACTTCCAGGCAAGTCCCGCGGGTGTCCTCGTCCAGATTCGACACGACCTGCTGCTGAACTGGCCGGTCGCCGGCGGGCTGGTCGCTGACCGGATCATCGGTCCACTCTTCGTGTCGAACATCGCCGGGAAGACGCTCAGCCAGATCAAGCTGCTGGCCGAGGCGGCTCAGGCCACCCCTGCGCTCGCGCTCAGATTCGAAGCCAACGACAACGGCCCAGGGGGTCACAATGCCTGATCGTGCTGCTCGTTCCTCATTCTCCGGCGCCTCATCCCCAGCCAAGCGGGTCGTCATCACCGGCATCGGTGCGATTACGCCGATCGGGTCAGGACGAGACGGGCTTTGGCAGGGTGTTCGTGCCGGACACTCGGCCGCGAAGCGCATTACGCGCTTCGATCCGAGCGAATTTCGATCTCAAGTCGCGGCCGAGATCGAGGATTTCGAAGCGGCTGACTGGATGGACGCGAGGAAGGCTCGCCGGATCGACCGATTCTCTCAGCTGGCCATCGCCGCGAGCCGGCAGGCGTTGGCGGACGCTGCCCTCAGCGCGCAGCAGATCGCCGGTTGCTCGGCCATCTATCTGGGGAGCGCGCTCGGGGGCATTGCCTTCGCCGAAGAGCAACACCGGCGCTACATAACGAACGGCTTCCATGCGGTTGAACCGAGGCTCGCCCTCTCGGTTTTCGGGGGAGCCGGAGCAACGAATGTCGCCATGGAATTCGGTTTGTGCGGACCGACCATTGGCAACGCCAATTCGTGCGCCTCCGGCCTGATCGCGATCGGGGAGGCGTTCCGCCTGATCCGCGCGGGAGGATTCGAGGTCGCACTCGCCGGAGGAGTCGAGGCGCCGCTGGCGCCACTCGCCTTCGGCGCGTTTACCCGCATCGGTGTGCTGACAACCCTGAACGAGCCGCCGGAAGGCGCGTGTCGGCCGTTCGATCGCGGTCGGGACGGCTTCTTGATGGGAGAAGGGGCTGGTGTGCTCATGCTCGAGGAGCTACATCATGCCCTGCGACGTGGAGCGCGACCGTATGCAGAGGTACTCGGTTACGGCACGACGAATGACGCCTACCATATGACGGCACCGTTGCCGGATGGCTGCGAGGCGGCCCACGCGATCACGCTCGCCCTGGACGATGCGCGCCTGGCACCATGTGAGGTCGACTACGTGAACGCGCATGCGACCGGAACACGGCTGGGTGACGCGGCCGAGTCGCGGGCGATCCGCCTCGCCTTTGGCGAGCACGCGGACCGTCTGCCGGTGAGCGCGACCAAGGCGCTTCATGGCCACGCGCTGGGAGCGAGTCCGGCGATCGAGACAGCCATCACGGCGCTGGCGCTCGACCGGGGCTGGCTGCCACCCACCGCGAACCTCGACGAGCCCGATCCTGATTGCCGGGTCGTTCACGTCAACCCAATGGGCGAGGAGCGGCGTATTGACATTGCCGTCAAGAACGCTTTCGGTTTTGGCGGCATCAATGCCAGCCTGGTCCTCAGCCGCTGGCAGGAGTAGCGACCGTGCGCTCGCTGAGAGGAACCGTGAAGGCGTTTCGGTCAGAATCGAGCGATTTCGCAGCCTACGTCGAACTTCTCCATCTTCCACCGATCGCGATGGTCCTGCTGGCGTCCGCCGGGTTCATGCTGGTCGCTGCCGGCGGATGGCCACCGTTTGGCCGGCTCGGGCTGCTGCTGACGTCGACGCTACTGGGTCAGCTGGCGATCTCGATACACAACGACTACTGCGACCGCGAGCTGGATGCGCGAGCGAAACCGTGGCGCGCCCTGCCGCGCGGTCTGCTGACGCCCGGTGAAGCGTTCGCCTGGACGGCAATCCTGACGCTGCTCTGTCTGCTGCTGGCTCTTCCGCTCGGACTGACGGTCGCCGGGCTGATCGCGATCGGCGCATCGTCGGGCTTTGTTTACAACGCCTGGTTGAAGCGCACTTCCTGGACCTGGCTGCCGTTCTGGGTAGCGCTTCCGACCCTCCCGTTGACCGCATTCGCTGTGGTCGGCGAGTGGGATTCACGCCTCTGGCTCGTCTATCTGATCGGTGCGCCACTCGTGTTGGCGGTGTATATCGCCGACACACTGTCCGACATCGAATCGGACAGCGCCCACGGCGTGCAGGGCTTCGCCCACCGTCTCGGCCCGCGCGGCGCCCGCCTCGTCTGCTGGGCGGCGGTGGCGCTGGCTCAGGTGCTCGCGCTGGCGCTCTGGCCCATTGACCAGCTACCGGGGCCGCTGTTCTTTCTCTCCACCGGCGCCCTCATCGCCGCCATCGGGCTCGATCGCCGGGCGATTCGTGGCGGCCACTGGTTGGCGATCATGGCGAGCGCCATTCTTCTGTCCCTGTCGTGGTTGCTGGCGTTAACCGGTTAGCGTGGCGAACAGAGGAGCGTGGGAGGGCTTAGGGCCCCCCCGAATCTACATGCTGAATCAGTCGAGCTTGAAGTATTTGTACGACTCGGCGAGATCCATGTCGTCGGCGCCCGGGAAGCGCTTGAAGCGCGCTTCGGCCGCGCTGTCCTGCGACCAACGGCGCAACATCGGTTCGGGATCCCAGTCGCCGATCTGGCTCTTATGCTCGGCGAGTGCCTTGAGCTTCGTCGAGAACGACTCGGTGATGTCGATCCAATAGTCCGATTCTTTCGACATGCCGACGAAAACTTCGCGGACTTTGTGCGGTTCCAGCCCCTCGGCCAGCAGCTGCGGGAAGGTGAGGCGGTCACGGGCGGAGGGGAAGACGGCGGCAAGCGTCGCCTCACCCATCGCCGAGTGATCGGGATGGTTGATGTATTCCTGGCCGCCCCAGCGGAAGGTTGGATCCTGGCAAATGAGGGCGTCCGGTTTGTATTTGCGGATCATACGCGTGATCGCGAGCCGCAGGTTGAGATCGGGTATCAGTTCGGCGTCGCGGAAGCGCAGGAATTCGACCGTCTTGACGCCAAGTACCTTGGCCGCGGCCAACTGCTCACGTTCGCGCGTCTCGACAAGCTTCTCGGAGGTCATTTCCGGGTCGTCGCTTCCTTTGTCGCCGCTGGTGCCGAGGACGAAGATGACCTCGCTGCCGCCGGCCGTCCATTTTGCGACGGTGCCGGCCACGCCGAATTCGGCGTCATCAGGGTGTGCCATGACGACCATGGCACGGGCTGGAACGGTAGATGTTTTCTCGACTTCGGCCATGCCTGCTCCTTCATACAACAGCTGGGTAGCGATCGCGGCACCGCGCCACGATCGCTGGTTACGGTCTTTCTAACGTTTGCCGGCAGGGAATTTCATCCAGCGGCGGATTGTCGGAGGTCGGCGGCCGCCGCTCGATCCAGCAGCCAGGTCACCTGACCGTGCGCCTGTCGCAGGTATTGCGACGGTGTTTCCTCCGGATCCCAGTCGCCTTCGATCGCGCGATGAACGGCGGGCGCCTTGTCGCTCCCGGCGACGAGGAAATGGACGTTCGCGGCGGCCTGCAGGACCGGCACGGTGAGTGTCAGACGGGTCGTCTGTTGCTGCGGCACCGGATTGGCGACGACGAGTTGATCGCGTACGTCGAGAGCCGATGTGTGGGGAAAGAGTGAGGCGGTGTGGCCGTCAGGCCCGAGCCCGAGCAGGATGAGATCGAAGCGCGGGATGGCGCCGGGTGTTGTCAGCTCGAAGACCTGTTGCAGCACCAGGCTGTAATCGCCGGCGGCGACTACCGGATCGAGTTCGCCGCGCATCCGATGAATCCGCGCCTCCGGCACGGTCAGCTTGCTCAACAGCGTCTCATGAGCCATGCGATAGTTCGAGTCGGCGTGATCGGGCGGAACGGTCCGCTCGTCGCCCCAGAAGATGTCAATCGACTGCCAGTCGAGCTTGTGTGCGTATTCGTCCGACGCCAGCAGCGTGAAGAGCGCACGCGGCGTCGACCCGCCGGAGAGTGCGACGCGCGCGACGCCGCCATCCCGCTGTGCGCCTGAAACGGTCAGGACGAAGCGTTCAGCGGCCCCCTGCGCCAGTTCGGCAGGCGTTGATTGGACGACGATCTCTGGTTGGCTCATGAATCTCTCCGGAAATCGATGATGGCGGCGTACTGCTCGGCATCGCAGAGCGCATCATGGAAGATCGGCTCAGCCATGGTGTTCTCCAGTTCGCGCAGGAGGAGTTGCGACAGGTTGGCCGGTTCCGAGCGCATCGCGTGTTCGACAATCACGTTGCCGTCAAGCGTCGCGGTCATCTTGATCGTCGTCAGATCGTCGCCGACGCGGGCAATTTCGAACGTTCCCTGCCTCGTGCCGTCGCTCGCTGTGAGGGTCGCGCCAAGCAGATAGCCGTTGAAGTGCGCCGGTACGGTGCGTTCACTCATCACGATGGAAATCGCGCGGCCGCTGCCGTCGCGGGTCGCACAGGCACCACGCGGCTGGCCGATTGCAATGGTCTGCTGCCGGTCCCAGCCGAGCCGGCTGGCGATCCATCCGACGAAGAGCATCGGCTGCGCGGCGTTCTGCCTGCCGCCGTTGGCGCGACCGTATTCGAGTTTCAGATCGGTGATGTAGCGGAGCGCCCAGTTGCATTCGGGCTTGTCGAAGAACTGCGACATCATCGAACGCCACGGGCTGAGCCGCGCCCAGTTGAGATCGGAGATCGCGCAATGCTCGCTGACCTCGCGACAGAGCGCGGCGCTGCGGATCACATTCTCGGAACAGTTCTTGAAATCGAGCGAGTCGATGATGAGCCGATTGGCGACCAGCGCGACGCGTCGGAAGCGTTGATCGTCAAGCGGTGGCTGACCCGGCCACCAGATGAAGGTCGGCAGATCGGGTATGGCCAGCGCGATGATCAGGCTCGGCAGTTCATCGAGTGAATCGGGTGGCGATTTGATCTCGATCTTCTCGTAGCATTCGGCGAAGCGCTCGCCCGAGGCGGTGTGACAGTGAGTGCTGACGTGCGCGTCGATATCGTCGTCGAAGGCGTGTGGATCGGAAGTAGCGGTGAAGCTGATGACGCGCGAGGGATGGTTCGCGGCGAGTTCATTGATGATGGTGGCGGTGCGCTTTCCGATCGTCGCGTTCGCCGAGTGCACGACGAGATTGAGCACGCTGGTGCGCGTTGGCACGATATCCGTTTCGCGGAGTCCGACGACGGTTGGCATGCGCCAGAGTTGCGCCAGTTCGCGTTCGATCGAACCGACATCAACTGCCGGCCCTTTATGTCCGTGAACATCGCTGCTGACGTTAACGCCGCTCATGCTTCACACCTCCCCTGCGCATTATGGTCGTCGCCACGAGCGGCCGTCGCGAGCGATAAAGGCATCGGCTTCGGCTGGCCCCCAGGTACCGGCATCGTATTGCGGAATCCGCTGCGGCGGCGCGATGGCCCAACCTTCGAGGATTTCGGTGATCAGTTTCCATGCCGCTTCGGTTTCGTCGCGGCGGGTGAAGAGCGTCGATTCGCCGTACATGCAGTCGAGCAGCAGCCGCTCGTAGGCGTCGGGTGACTCGACGAAGAAGGATGTGCCGTAGAGGAAGCCCATGTTGACGGAGCGGAGGCGAATGCTCGGCCCCGGCACTTTGGCGGCGATCTTGAGCGCGATCCCCTCATCCGGCTGAATGCGTAGCGTCAGGACGTTCGGTTCGAGCGGCGAACCGGCCGTCGATTTGAACAGCGGGTGTGGCACGCTCTTGAACTGGATGGCGATCTCGGTAACGCGACGCGGCATCCGCTTGCCGGTGCGAAGATAAAAAGGCACTCCCGCCCAGCGCCAGCTATCGATCAGTAGCTTGACCGCGACGAACGTTTCGGTCACTGACTCTGGATTGACCTTTGTCT
>CALAGB010000529.1 GCA_937891245.1 uncultured Thermomicrobiales bacterium
CACGTGGACGGCGGGTAACCGACCGGAGCGAAGCCGTGCTCATGGTCGAGGGTGGCATTCCATTCACCGATCCGGTTCAACGCGTGCGGATGCCGCACGGCACCGGAACGGCATGGGTCAGCCGTCCGTGTTAGCACTTCGACAGAACAACGATTCCGTGCCTGATCGCGCGACGCAAACACGTCGTGAGCGGTCATTTCAAATGGTGCTCCCAATGGACTTTGAGCGAAGCTGACGTGTGCGCGTGGCCGAGAGCGGTGCCGATCCACCCCGAACCATCCCGAACCGGGTCGTGCCCGGCACCAGCGCCGGAGAGTACTGCGCGGGCGACTGCGTGGGAGGCGAGGCCGTCGCGCGCACACGCCAGCTCCGCTCAGGTCCATGTTCTCCAGCGTCGCGGGGTGGAGCAGTGGCAGCTCGTTGGGCTCATAACCCAAAGGTCGCGGGTTCGAATCCCGCCCCCGCTACCCCGATTGACCGGCTCGTGGATTTCCACGAGCCGGTCAGTCTTTTAAGTCGCTCGCGCGGTAGCGCGGAGTTCTTGGTGTCTGGAGCTCTCTGCTCTCTACGCCGTTGCGTCTCCGTGCGAGGAATTCACCTCCATTACGACGAAAGCGGCAGGTCGGTCTGGCAGATGCTGCTGCCGTCGCCGGCGTCGAGGTAGACGAGGCGGCGGGCCGCTTCTCCGGTCGGTTTCGTGCCGGAGAGTGTCACGAGCCAGACTGCGTCGGGACGCTGCGAGAATTCGCGGCAAACGCCCGGCGTCGTTTCCCGCGCGGCCTTCTCCGAAACGAGTTGCGCATCGTCGACGGTCACCTGGGTCAGGCTGCTGATCGCGGTCGCGAGCGAGATCGCCGTATCCTGGCCGATGAACGGACCGGGTCCGATGTCGGCTTTGGCCGTCAACGTCGGGTCCATCGGGTCGGTGATCCCGAGCGGTTTGGTGAAGGTGAGGCTATCGGCCATCCCGGTAAAGCTCGTCAGGATATTCGGATCGAGCGCCAGGCCGTCGGTGAAGCTCAGGCTCAGTACGCCGGTGTTGCCGTTGTAATCGAAGACCAGTCGGATCGTCCGCTGATGGCCGCGGTCCGTTTCGTCGCCCACGACATCGACCAGACGGGCGAGGGCCGGGCCCGCCTGGGCCATCAGACGACGATCACCGACGAGTGGAGGCGGCGGGACGCTATCCGGTTCCTCGGTCCAATGCGTCTCACCAGCCGTGACCGCGAGCATTACGCTTTGCGTCCTGCCATCCGCACGGAAGGTTGCCGTGACGACCGAGCCGACGTTGCGTGATTCTTGAACCTGCCAGCCGCTGGGATAGTGCAAGCCGATCCCGACCGTGGCATCGCTCCAGTCCTGCCAGCCGCTCGTGTCGACGCCCGTCGAGGTGGCACTGGCAACCGGCTGACCGACGCCATCATCGATTCGATCAAGGATGAACAGGCTCTTCGCCTCGGGGCAGCTGGCGTAGTCGGGATCGAGCATATGGCCGTGCAGTTGGCCACGCACCGGCAGATCGACGATCCCAAGACGATACGGAATCACCAGCTTCAGTGACGGCACGCTTTTCGGGAGCAGATTAGGCAACGTGACGCCCGCGACCGAGAACTCGGTGGCAAACGCGTCGTCGGTGAGTGGTGGCAGGCGGTCGACGACGACCGGGCAATTGACCGGTGCACTGCCGCTTCCTTCGGTCTGGACCGGTGTCGGGTTGATTCGCGCATTGAGAGTCAACGTCTGGCGCGCGCTGCCGGGTGGAAGCGTGGCAATCCAATCAACGGCCTCGCGCACGCTGAGCATGCCGGAGGCCCCGGTTGGTGTGGCGGTGGTGGCGGGATGATTCGCGGAGCTTCCCGCGTTTATGCACGACGGAAAGAGGAGCACGAGGAGCGACCAGATGAGCGCGCGCTTGGCGGTTGATGCGTTCAGCCGATCCTCCTGCTGATAAGCCACGAACAACCCGCGTCTGGTCGCCGGAACGGAATCGTTCGTATTATAGTCAGTGGGCTTGCCTACGGCGTGGCTGTGGCTTGCCAGTGCGGAAACGGATGGGATCGGCACGGCGCCGGTTCGTTCGACTGAGAAAGGATCGCGATGATGCGTGATGACCGGATCGAGCGGCTGGCGCGGGTTCTGACTGAATATTCGATGGAGGTTCGGCCGGGCGATTCCGTCGTGCTCTCGGGCGGGGTGCTGGCGTTGCCGCTGCTTCGCGCTGCGTACCGTTCGACGCTCGCCCTCGGCGGCAACCCGGCAATCGAGGTGTTGGTGCCGGAAGTGCTTGAGATCCTGCTGAGCGAGGGGAGCGACGAACAGCTCGCCACGATTAATCCATTTGAACGGATCGGCTCGGAACAGGCCGATGCGTACCTGCGCGTCAGCGCCTCGGAAAATACGCGCGCGATGACGGCGATCGCTCCTGCGCGCCAGCAGGCGTATGCGCGAGCGCGTGCTGACGTGGGCGCGCGGCGAATGGCACGGGCCGCTTCGGGCGAACTGCGCTGGTCGTCGACCGTCTATCCCACCCAGGCGCACGCACAGGAAGCTGAGATGTCGCTGGGGGAGTACGAGGAGTTCATCGCGGCGGCCGGCTGGCTTGACGACCCCGATCCGGTAGCGCGCTGGCGTGCGGTCGGTGCCGAGCAGGCACGCCTGATCGACTGGCTGACGCCGAAGCAAGAAGTACACGTCGTCGCGCCTGATACCGATTTGCGCGTCAAGATCGCGGGCCGCAGCTGGATCAACTCGGATGGTCACCGCAACTTCCCGAGTGGCGAGATCTTCGTCGGTCCGGTCGAGGATTCCGTCGAAGGGCATATCCGCTTCAGCTTCGCTTCGATCGTCCAGGGACGCGAGGTCGACGACATCCATCTCTGGTTCGAGCAGGGGAAGGTGGTGCGCGCCGAGGCGGGCAAGAATCAGGAATTCCTCGACGCCATGCTCAATACCGACGCCGGAGCGCGCTACCTCGGCGAGTTTGCCTTCGGTACCAACGACAACATCTCGCGCTTCACCCGCAACACGCTGTTTGACGAGAAGATGGGCGGCACGGTGCATATGGCACTCGGTGCCGGTTACCCCGACAGCGGCTCGCAGAACCGCAGCGCGATCCACTGGGATCTGATTCGCGATCTGCGCGGCGGCGGCGAGGTCTGGGTTGACGGCGAACTGTTCGAGAAAGACGGCAAGATCGTCGTCAAGTAAGCGGACCGGTACGCCTTATTCGACATAAAAAGGGAACAAACTATGTCCAGCACAAAGATCGAACCATTGGTAGAAAGCGGTTGGCTCGAAGACCATCTCGACGACCCCGATCTGCGCATTCTCGATTGCACCGTCAAGCTCGGTCCCGACGGCGCGGTGAGCGGCCGGGAGGATTGGGAGGCGGCACACATCCCTGGGAGCGCCTTTGCCGATCTGATCCATGACCTGTCGGATCCGAACAACACACGCTATTCGTTTCCCTTCCCGCCGGCCGAGCAATTCGCGCGCGAGATGTCGAAGCTCGGGGTGGGGGACGGGACGCATGTGGTGCTTTACGACGCCGGCCCGAATATGTGGGCGGCGCGTCTCTGGTGGATGCTGCGCGCCTATGGTTTCGATAACGCCGGGGTGCTGGGCGGCGGCTTCGCGCGCTGGACGCGTGAAGATCGACCGGTTTCGAGCGAGGTGCGGAGTTTCCCTGCCGGCAATTTCGAGGCTCGGCCGCGGCCGGATCTGATCACGACGAAGGATGAGGTGCTGGCCTCGATCAACAGCGGTGATCGCTGCATCATCAATGCGCTCTCGCCCGAAGCGCATTCCGGCCGCAGGCCACCGCGCCATGGCCGGCCCGGTCACATCACATCGAGCGTCAACGTGCCGGCCAGCGGTGCCGGCTCGATTCTCGACCCCGATTCCTTGACATATCTACCGCTGGACCAGATTCGCGCGAAATTCAAGGAAGCCGGTGCGCTCGATCAAGAGCGTGTCATCACGTACTGCGGCGGCGGCATCGCGGCCAGCAGCGCAGCCTTCGCGCTGCACCTCATCGGCGTCGATAACGTCGCCGTCTACGACGGCTCCCTCTCCGAATGGGCCAACGACCCGAGCCTGCCGATGGAGGTGGACTAGCGGTCAGCTCCCGGCTGACACGGCCCGAAACTCGAATTGACCTGCCGGCCGCCGACCCGGTGAGCCACGCCTCGGCTCGCCGGGCCCGGTCTTCTCTCCCGACCTGAGCGTTTGTTCAGAAGATGACAATACTGTCACCTATGTTCCCTCATATTGACGATACTTGTCATAAACGCCCTGTACACTTTGGTCAAACCCTGATGTACCCGCAGGTGGACGTTGACGAATCGGTTCACCAAAGACACATTCGGAGCGTACCGATTCCTTCGTGATGAGATAACGGTGAGTTTCTCGGTCGAGCGGGCAGCCGCGCGAGGATCGCGGATCGTCAGGTAAACGTGGTACACGCATTGGGTATTGATCACCATTGGCGCTCGACGGCTCGGATGGAAGGTAGGCGAGTTCCACGCTCGGGGACGGGGACGGCATTGCTCGAAGAATCGTTGGGAGCTGATTCGGCATTCCCGACCTGGTTACAGCCACACAATGACGTTTCAGCCGAGTCCAACCGTTTGCCGTCGGTCGCGGTTGATCTTGCGGCGAGGCTGGTCGATGGCCGCCGGGCGTCGCTCTTGTTGCCATCGCCACAGGAAGATGGGCTGCTCACGCTCGCCGCGGCGACCGGCATCTCCAGGCCGATCATCAATCGCGTGCGCGTGCGGCTGGGCGAACCGGTCGCTGGCGCCGTCGCCCTCGAACGGCGACCGCTCCTTGTCAACCAGCGCGAGGTCAGGCCTGGCCACCGTGACCGGGGGTACCTGACGGGCGGCTTCCTGAGTGTGCCGGTGCCGCTCGCGGGGGGCGCGTGCGGCGTCCTGAGTGTCGCGGACGCTCGCCGTCCAGAGGGCTTCCAGGTCGCAGACTTGCGCGCGCTCGAAGCGCTGACCACGCAGGTTACGACCGGTCTTGACCATCAACAGTTGCGTCAGCGCGCATACGCCGACGAACGCACCATCCATCAGCTTCGCCGCCAGGTGATCGAAGTGCAGGAAGCCGAACGCCAGCGTCTCGCGCGTGATTTGCACGATGAGGCGGGCCATGCGCTAACCGCCGCGGTATTGCGCCTCGACCTCGAGATCGCGAAGCAACTGGACGATTCCGCGGCGATTGTCGCGCTGAACCGAGCACGCGAGCAGTTGGTCGAATGTGCCCAGACGCTCCACACCATCGCCTTCAATCTGCGCCCACGTATCCTCGAAGATTTCGGCTTGCATGCAGCTCTGCGCAGTTTGGCACGTCACATCAGCGAGCAGTCGGATCTGCAGGTCGCGGTCGAGATTACCGGCGATGTTTGGACGCTGGCAGAGATGGAAGAGCTGGCGATCCTGCGGGTAGCGCAGGAGGCGCTCACCAACACGCAAAAACACGCTCATGCCAGCATAGTCCTGATCAGCCTGCACTACGATGCCCGCCAGCTGACGCTCCGCATCGAGGATGACGGGGTCGGGTTCGCGCCAGCTTCATCTGGTTCGCCCGCTAAACGCGAACGCGTATCGATGGGCATCCACGGCATGTGCGAACGAATCGAGCTGCTCAACGGCTCCTTTTGGATCGGTCCCGGTTCGTACGGTGGCACAGTGGTTTCGGCTGTTCTTCCGCGCTAGACGGCACGTTGAGGAGAGGGACGAGATGCTGGTGACTGCAACGAGCGACCAGGTGGGCGATTCGATCCAGCCGGTGGAGGTGGCGACCGACGCGATCGCGGTGATTCTGATCGAAGACCACACGATCGTGCGCGAGGGCTTGAAGCTGATCATTAATCAGATGCGCGATATTCGCTTGCTCGGGGACGCAGCGACCGGCAGCGAGGGCCTAGCGTTGTTCAAGCGGCTGGTGCACCGCGCAGAGCCGGTGGATGTCGTGATTACCGACCTCGGTCTGCCGGACATCAGCGGCATCGAGGTCGCACAGGCGGTCAAAGTATTGCGTCCGGAGACGGCGGTGCTCATCCTCTCGATGCATGCCGACCCGGAGCACGTTGCCAGCATCCTGGACGCTGGGATCGATGGCTACCTCCTCAAGCAGGCGACACCGTCTGAGCTGGTCGATGGGATCCGTGCCGTGGCACATGGAGGCATGGCGCTCTCACCGACAGTCGCTCGACGCCTCCTCAATCATGTGCAACGGCAAAAGGACGATGAGGCCAGTCGCCAGAGCCTGACCGAGCGTGAGTTACAGGTGCTCGCGATGATCGCACAAGGTGCGACGAGCAAGGAGATCGCTCACGATCTCGTGCTCAGCGTGAAGACGGTGGAAAACCACCGTGCCCGTATCCTCGAGAAACTGGATGCGGTCAATACCGCCGCCGCGATTGGGCGAGCCTACGAGCTGGGGCTGATGAAGGAGCCTTCCAGCCGTCGTTGATCGCCGACCCTGCCCACTCTGACCCCCAATCCCGCAGGGTAATTCCCCCTATCCGCCGCTGGGAGGTTCTCGCCGGCCCGGTGGCGAGTACTGCTCATGTGCCGCGGTTTGGGACTGTCTATGCTGGAGACAGTTCACATCAGGTGCTGTTTCACGACTGACTACAAGGAGCGAGCGGTGAAGCTCGGGGCAATCGTCGTAAGCGATCACAAGCGATTCCGGAAAGATCTGGCTCAGCTGGTTGAGCTGGTCGATCCCTGTATCGAAGTGATTGGCGA
Organism: uncultured Thermomicrobiales bacterium; assembly: GCA_937891245.1. Taxonomy (GTDB): domain Bacteria; phylum Chloroflexota; class Chloroflexia; order Thermomicrobiales; family Thermomicrobiaceae; genus CALAGB01. The sequence goes on from CALAGB010000529.1 coordinate 6,759, forward strand.
GGTGTCGAGCGCTCGGGAGACGCTGAGTCAGATCGAGGCGCTGCGGCCCGCGATCATTCTCCTCGATCTTGGTCTCTATCGCGTGGACACGCTTGAACTCGTCGAGTGCATTCATGCGGCGTGGCCGGCGACCGCCATCGTGGTGGTCGGGAATGAACTGGCCGCTGAATACCGCCAACCGTCGCTCGCGGCCGGTGCGATCGAATACGTGGATGTCTTGGACATCGCGACGCAACTCCCCGCCGCGCTCAGGCTGGCGGAACACCCGGCCGGCTGTGGCGACGTTGAGAGCGATCACACGTTGGCGCAGGCGGATGACATGCCGGACGTTGTCGATCACGTCGCGATGTTTATCGGGCAGCTTCACATCGCACCGACCGGGCCAAAGTACGGTCCACGTACCGCGTGGCAATACGTCCACATCTGCCTTGCTCTCGCGTTCGTGGCGGTTCTGTTGACGCTTCAGCGGAACGCTGATTTGGGACTGCAGCGCTCACTTCTTCTCATGCTGGCCCTGGCCGGCATCACCATCATCGAGGCTCGACAGTTCGCTCGTGCTTGTCATCCAAACAATTCCGGGTGGCGAGGTGACGTGTTGAAGGGAGGGGCTATCGCCGAGATGTGAATTGAATCGTCATCACGCAGAGAAGCAATATTTCGCATTGGGCAACGTGTATCACTCGGAAGGATGGACCCCCATGATTACGCTCAGCATGGTTCTACAGAATTCGATGGCCTACATCCTCAACAGCCTCAAGCGCGAAGAGGGCCAGGACTTCGCGGAGTACGCCATCATCTTGGCGCTCGTCGTCATTGTGGCAGCCGCTGCGTTTGGGCCGCTTGGTGATGCGATCGGCGCCGCGGTCGGTGCGGTAACGACTGAACTGGGCGGATAGCCCGAGCATTTGAGACGAACGGCGGTCGCCTTGAACACGTTTCAGCAACTCTACGAGGAGCAAGATTCAACGGCGACCGCTCGCTCGCTCGTCCGAAGTGTCGTCGAGAATCGGTTTCGAGCATCACGCAATCAAGGTCAAAGTTTCGCGGAATACGCCGTGATTCTTGGATTGGTTGTCCTCGGAGGCGCAGCCGGGTTTTCGGGGTTGGGAACCACGCTCGGCACCGTAGCATCGAATACCGTCGGCGCGGTCATCGCCTTTCTGTCGTGAGCGAGATGGACGAAACGATGGGACTGCATCGCGGGCGAAGCACGACCGACCGACAGCTCGGCCAAGGCCTGGTCGAGCTGGCTCTGGTTTTGCCGCTATTGCTCACCATCCTGTTTGGCACGCTCGATCTCGGACGTGCGTTCTATACCTACATCTCCTTGACGAATGCCGCGCGCGAGGCGGCGCGCTATGCCGCCGTCAACGATGCGAACGCATCCATTTCCCAGGTGCAACGCGAGCTTGACACGCCCGGTGGCACAGACATCAGCGGCTGCGCCGCCGGCTCGCTGACGTTCTCCGGATCGGGCGGCGGACGCGGTAACCCGTATACGGTGCGCGTCAGCTGTCAGTTCGTGCTCGTGACGCCGTTTATGAGCGCGATCGTCGGCGCGGTCGGCAACCAATTCACGATCAGCACCACCGCGACCTTCGTCTGGGACTGAATCGATGAAGAATCAGCGGTCGTGTGTCAAACAGCCGCGTGTCGAGACCGGTCAGGCGTTGGTCGAATTCGCGCTCACCGCCCTGATCTTCTTCACCATCATCTTCGGCGTCATCGACCTGGGCCGGGCGGTCTTTGAATACAACCTGCTGGCGAGCAGCGCGCGCGAGGGCGCCCGCATGGCGATCATTTCGAGTTACACCGATACCGACGTGATCGATCACACGGTCGCATCCTCGGCCGATTTCGTGGGCAGCGGCGACGTGACGATCAGTGGAAGCCGAAGCTGCAATTCGGATCCGTGCGGAAGCGTCACCGTCTCGGTTCAGCACACCTTTACTCCGGTTACACCGCTGATCGGCACATTGATCGGCGGCTCGATCACGCTGCACGCGTCATCAACGATGGTGGTGGAACGATGAGACGACGACAGTCACGTTTGGTGCGCCACATCTATCTCACGCGACGCCAGGAGCGGGGGAATTACCTGGTGATCACCGCGCTGTTGCTGACGATACTCATCGGCATGCTGGCGCTTGTCGTCGACATCGGTTTTGCCGCCGGACAGCGCCGCTTCATGCAGAACGGCGCCGATGCCGCTACGCTGGCCGCCGCGCGCATGCTGGCCGATTCGGTCTCGCCCTATCCGGCGGGCGGTGGTCCATCCGGCTTCCCACACTTTTTTGGGGTGGATGACAAGAGGGTCTACGACAAGGCGTATAGCATCGCCAGCCAGAATCAAAATGCGGGGATCACCGGGCGAACGACCGCTTTCACGGTCGTCGTCGAATATTGCGTCGCGGCCAACGATAGCTCGTATGCACCGGACGTCCCGGGCTGCACCGGTCGTTGGGTGGCCAGCACGAATTCCGCTGCAAATCGCCCGCCGGACGGTACCTACAAGGTGCGCGTGACGGTCAGCAGCACGATCGCGACCATCTTTGGCGGAGCGGTCGGGCACAGTGACACGGATACGTCGGGGCAGTCGATCGCGGTGATTCAGGGTGTTTGTCCGGAAACCGTCGCCACTGGGAACATCTGGCCTTTTACGCTCTGGGATCATCAGGATTTTGGTACGAACCCCAATGACCTCTTCCAACTGTGGGGCAGCAGGAATCCACCCGAACCTGCAGGCGCCGACAGCCAGTGGAAGAACGTGCTCGATCTGAGTCCATCCGCTGCGTGGTGCGATGGCGTGACTGACGAGTATGACTGGGCGAAGGATGCATCGATGGCGGGCATGGTGCCGACCGGAACAAACTGCACCAATAAGACCCCGAACTGGGCTGGGACGAACGGCACCTGGAATCGCGGCGCCTATGCCCCCGATCCACGCGGCGGCTGTTATACCGGCACATCATCCAATCCGGCTGACCTGGGGACCTGGGCCTCGGCGACGTTTCAGGGGACGCTCGCGGTCGACATGAGGGTACCCCTCTTCCCGAAACCAGGTGATGGCGGTAGCAACGTCTCGGCGGGCATCTACGGCCCGACCGGCAACTCCTGCTCGGGCACCTTTTTCTTCAGCAGCGGAACCGCGGTCGATCCAGACCACACCGGGTGGGGCGTTTACAAGGATGTCGTCGTCTTCACGTTCGACATCCCGACCGGTGTCGGCGGGCACTTCTACAACCTGAATACCAAACAGTGGAGCGACAGCAGTCAGGGAAATAACAAGATGGGTCGTGCGACGCTTATGCGCATCCTGCATTTCCGCATCTATTCAAACTATGATCCTGCGAGCTCTCGTGTTTACGGGCGCGTGGTCAGCCCAGTCTTCCCTCCCGACTACAACCCGCCGGGTTGCCCAGCCTTTGGCTCGATGGGTCCCGGTATT
>CALAGB010000530.1 GCA_937891245.1 uncultured Thermomicrobiales bacterium
TCGGCGGTCGCCGAACTGCGCATCAATGGGAAGCCGCACGGCGAAACAGGTTTGAACGCTGCCGTGCTCGGTTCGCTCGGTATCCCGGTCATCATGGTGACGGGTGATACGACGACGATGGGCGAAGCGAAAGCCTTCCTCGGGGAGCAGATCGAGACGGTGGCGGTGAAAGAGGCGGTCGGCACGAGCGCCGCCATCTGTCGCCCGCCTTCGGCGACGTTGCCGGAGATTACGGCGGCGGCCAAACGGGCGCTGGAGAATCTGAACCAGGCGAAGGTTTATCAACTGTCCGAGTTCCAGTTGCAGGTCGATTTCTTCACCGTGCCACAGTGCGACCGCGCCTCGCGTATTGCTGGTGTCGAACGGCTCAGTCCGACCGGCATCGAAGTAGGCGGTGATTCGCCCTGGAACAAATATCAGACGCTCTGGGCCGCGCTCCGTGCCGCCCTGACCGAACCGGCGAGTTGGTTGGCGTAGAAACCCGACGATCGACGGCTGATTCACTGGCCTGCAAACGTGAAGAAGCCACAGATGGTTCGAGTAGACTATCTGTGGCTTCGCGATCTGCTGATGCTTTATCTACGTCTTTACGGGCCGACGACCCATTCGAACTCGCCGTTGCTGGACACCGCAACGCTGTGGTGGAATGCGCCGGAAACGCTGCCGTCCGCTGACACAGCTATCGAGTTATCGCCGGCGATCGACCAGCTTCCTCCGGCCGACACAGCTATTGATTGATCGAAGGCGATCGATGTGCTCCCTTGAGCTGAAACGGCGATTGAGCCGTTGCGAGCGATCGACGTTCCTCCTTCATCCGAATCGGCTACCGAGCCATCAATAGCGATCGATGTGCTGTTTTCGGCCGACACGGCTACTGAGTGATCGAAGGCGATCGATGTGCTCCCTTGAGCTGAAACGGCTACCGAGCTATCAATAGCGATCGATGTGCTGTGATCCGTAGCAAGCGCACTCCCGTTGTTCACGGCGTAGGCGCTGCTGTCACCGAGAGCTGTGGCACGCCCACCTCGAAACCCGACCGCGATGCTTCCCTGATCAGATACACATTGACTTTCACCCAACGAGGGCATCGCCCAACCATTAATACTGACGCACCGATCCATCGGGGCGGCGACTGCCCCAGAGACCTGAAACGCGAGCGCCGCGATGCCGACTGCACAGAAAATGCCGGCACGTTTCAACTTCATCACCCCCCGTTCCGGCCATGCTGGCCAGTACATTCGTTCCACCAGTAAAGTGTGGCTACACCAAGCTCGTGCGTAGTGTACGTATACCTGATGGAATGTACAAGTAAAGAGATCGGTGCTTCAGTGTGATTTCCACGCGATGTTGCGCGCCGAGTGCGACACTGAGTGTGAATGCGAGTCGCGTGGACATGATAAGGCAACAGGGCGACTCAGTCGCGATCGAGCAGGATCGAGCCGTACTGCTCGCGCAATGCCGACTTGAGGAATTTGCCGGTCGATGTCTTGGGAATCTCGGGGATGAAGATGATCGCGTCCGGCAGCCACCATTTGGCGAAGTTGGGGGCGATGAAGGCGCGGAGTTCCGCTTCGCTCGCCTGTCGTCCGTCCTTGAGGGCAACGACGGCGACCGGGCGCTCGAGCCAGGTCGGGTGACTGGCGGCGACGACCGCCGCTTCGGAGACCGACGGATGCGCCATCAGCGCGTTTTCCACGGCGATCGAGCTGATCCATTCGCCGCCCGACTTGATGGCGTCGCGGGCGCGATCGCGAAGATCGAGCTGTCCGTGTCGATCGATGCTGGCGATATCACCGGTACGCAACCAGCCGTCCTCGGTGAATTTCTCGGCGGAGTGGTCGTCGTTGTAATAGGCGGAGGCAACGAACGGACCGCGCACCTCCAGCTCACCGGCGGCGATGCCGTCGTGCGGGAGCGGGACGCCATTCTCCCGTAGGCGCAGTTCGGTCAGCGGCAGGGCGCTGCCGCAGGTCTGCACGTAGCGATGCTGCGTCGCACCATCGCCGCCGACCGACTCCTCGACGAGCGTGCCCGCGGTTGAGAAGGGACCTGTTTCGGTCATGCCCCAACCGGCCGCCACCTGCAGGCCGAACTCCATGTCGAAGCGACGGATCGCCTCGGGCGGCATCGCCTGACCGCCGGTACCGAGCGTGCGCATCTGCGAGAGATCGCAGGCGCCTGGATTGCGATCCATGTATTGAAGGAGATTGAGCCAGACGGTCGGCACGGCCCAGCACTGGGTGACGCGTTCGGTGCTGATGAGTGTCGCCAGTCCGGCGGTATCGAGATGCGCACCCGGCATCACCTGTTTGGCGCCGACGAAGGTGCAGGTGTACGGGAAGCCCCAGGCATGGGCGTGGAACATCGGCACCATCACGAGCACGGTATCGCGCTCGGTCGGCCCCATTGCGCAGGAGAGCCCGCTCACCAGCGAATGCAGCACGATGGCGCGATGCGAGTAGACGACGCCCTTTGGCCGGCCGGTGGTGCCCGAGGTGTAACAGAGCACAGCCGCCTCGTTTTCGTCGAGCACGATCTCGTCCACACACTCGGTGGCATTCGCCAGCGCCTGCTCATAGTCGAGCGCGCCTTCCGGCGGTTCTCCTTCACCGACCACGATTACCTGCTCCAGTCGCACATGGGGACGGATCTGCTCAAAGAGCGGCAACAGCGAGGCATCGACGATCAACATGCGATCTTGGGCATGATTGATGGTGTAGGCGATGTCGTCGGAACTGAGGCGAAGGTTGAGCGTATGCAGCACCGCGCCGATCATCGGGATGGCGAAATACGCCTCCAGATGCTGCTGATGGTTCCAGCAAAGCGTTGCGACGCGATCACCGCGCTCAACCCCCAGCCCGCGCAGGACGTTCATCAACCGGCGCGTACGGCGCGCCAGCTCGCCATAGGTGGAACGTTGCAGGGCGTGATCATTGAGGCGCGTCACGATCTCCTGCTCCGCGAACTGGCTCTCAGCCCGGCGCAGCATGACCGGAATCGTGAGCGGAAATTCCATCATCAGGCCGTGCATAACGCGACCGCCTTCCCCCTTACAGCAGCTCAATTACCCGCTTCGCGACCTGGTCGGTCGTGGCCGAGCCGCCGAGATCACCGGTGAGCACGTTGCCTTCGGCGGTGATCGCTTCCAGCGCCTGCATGACGCGCGTCGCGGCGTCCGGCTCCCCAAGATGCTCCAGCATCATGGCACCGGCCCAGATGCTGGCCAGCGGATTCGCCTTGCCCTGTCCGGCGATGTCGGGTGCGCTCCCGTGGACCGGCTCGAAGAGCGACGGAAACTCCGGATTCGCCGCGAGGTTGGCGCTCGGTGGCAGTCCAAGGCTCCCCATGATGGCGCCGCCGAGATCGGTCAGGATGTCGGCGAAGAGGTTGCTTCCGACAGCAACATCGAAGCGCTCCGGTGAGCGGACCATCAGCGCGGCGGCCGCATCGACCAGTAATGAACTGACAGTGACATCGGGGTAGTCCTGCGCGACGTCTTGGATCACTTCATCCCAGAACGGCATGGCGTACTGCATGGCGTTGCTCTTGGTGATGCTCGTCAGGTGCTTGCGGCGACTGCGGGCCAGGTCGAAGGCGTAACGTGCTACGCGCTCAATATTGAAGCGCGAGAAAACCGAGGTCTGAATCGCCACCTCGTGTTCGGTATGCATATGCACCCGGCCGCCGACCCC
>CALAGB010000531.1 GCA_937891245.1 uncultured Thermomicrobiales bacterium
CACTCCGGCCCGTTCGGCATGGAAAAGAACTTCCCCCACTGGGCGGCCAATGTCCACATGCCGGGCGTCAGCAAAGCGAGCGGCGTCGCGCTGCTGGCGGCCGATCTGGGGCTGACGATGGAGGATGTGGTCGCGGTCGGCGACGGCGAAAACGACCTGCCACTGCTCGAAGCGGCCGGGCTTGGCGTGGCAATGGGTAACGCCTCGGAATACGTGCGAGCGCGCGCCGACGCTGTCGTGCGCGGCCACGACGAAGATGGCGTCGCCGAGGCGATCGAGCGCTTCGTGCTCCATCCCGCCGCCGCGAATTAGAGCGACAAATCAATCCCTCGCGCAGCGACGCAAGGCCACCCTGTCATCCCGAGCCGCAGCGAGGGATCTCCTTCCCGTTCCCGAACGTTGCGCTATGGGAAGCACATAAGAGATTCTTCGCTGCGGCTCAGAATGACAGATGAACCCTGCGCGAGAATCAACTCCATCCTCTACCGCACTTCGACTTCATCCAGTGAGCGCACCCAGGGCAGATCGGTCGGCGGGCCACCATCGCGCGCGACGACGACGCCCTGCATGCCGAGGGCGTTGGCTGCGACGATATTTTCCGGGGCATCGTCGACCAGCAGGACGTTGCCTGCATCCATTCCAAGTTCCTCCAGCGCGTATTCGAAGATGCGCGTTTCCGGTTTGCGGCTACCGACATGGGCCGAGACGATGAGCAGATCGAAGTAGCGCCGCAGATGGACGGCGCGCAGCTGGCGGTCGAGCGACGGCCAGCCGTTGGAAATCACACCAAGGGTGAGATTCTGATCTGAGAAGCGCTCCAGCGCCGGACGCGCATCGGGGAAGGCCTCGATGCCAATCGTCCTCACCATCTCGCGCGCGATCTCGTGCGGATTTAGCCCCGCCTCGCCCAGACCGAGCGCGTCAAGCAGCGCCGCGCAGTAGGCGGCGTAGCGCTCGATCTCCTCGTCTTCGCTCGTCAGCAGATGGTTCGCGAGGAGTTGCAACGTTCCGGCTTCATGCCCGCGCGCCAGTTGCGTCCAATCCGCTTCGACGCCCGCCTCCGCAACGATCCGTCGAAAGATCCGTCCCGGCAGCCATTCGTCACCGAGCGGACGCACCAGAGTATCGCCCGAATCGAACAAAATGGAATATACATCGCGAAATTCCATCATCGAACCTCCTCGATTCCTCACAAGCCAGACAACCGCCACCGTCGCAAGTCGTTTACCAGATGGCTCCACGGGGCTTCGCGGACGAATTGGGTGAGGGAAGGGAAGAGCATGCTCGTGAAGCGCCGCGTCTCCTCGCGCGCTCTAATCGTATCGATCGCGCTGCTAACGCTGACGCTGCTCCCATTAATGCCATCAACGGCGCTCGCTGCGCGCGATCCGTCGAATCCACACGATTTCTTCGGCATCGTCGGCCAGGACCCCTGGTATCAATACAACGCTGATCCGGCCAATTACCCGAACAACGTCAACGAGCTTTTCGATGAGAACTTCGTCTCCGGCATCGCCACGCTCGGCGCCGGCTGGGTGCGCATCGAGTTCCACGCCGAATACGACGAGCCGAGCGGACCGGGGCGCATCGACTATTCCAAGTTCGACTGGTTCATCAACACGCTGGCGCCGAAATACCATATCAAGGTCCTGGCCGTGCTCGGCACCGGCATCCTCGGCGACCTCGATGCGAAATATCAGTTTCAGCACATCAATGACAAGCCGGACGCGAGCGGCAACAACTATTACAGCCAGGCGTTCGTCCAGCGCACCAAGGAGATCGTCGATCACTATGGCGATAACGTCGCCGCCTACGAGATCCTGAATGAGCCGAACGCCAACGTGCTCCTCGATCAGGAGACGAGCGGTCGCCAGCAGGCGGTCAACCCGATCGTCTATGGCAAGATCATGACCGATATCTACCGCATGAACAAAGCGGCGCACCCGAACGTCCAGTTCGTCGCCGGGAGCCTATTGCACGAGAAGGACACCTCGAAGGGTGGCGCGCTCGGCTGGCTGACCAGCGTCTATCAGTCACCCGCGGTGCAGGCGTATGTCAAGGAGACCGGCCACACGCCGGACGACGCCATTGCCATCCACCCGTACTATCTCGATCCGCAGGACGTGCTCGCCGAAACGCAGGCGGTCCACAACCTGCAGGCCGCTCAGCACGACACGGGCAGCGTCTGGATTACCGAGATCGGCCTGGCCGCCACGCCGCCGGACTGGAGCGATTACGGCATCATGGACCCGACCGCCAGTGAGGTGGAGCAGGCGAATTTCCTGCAGCAGGTCTACACACTGCTTCAAGCGCAGGCGCCATGGGTCGATCGCGTCTTCTGGTTCAAATACGAGGATTTCGGTGACGGCAACTGGTCGAACTGGGGACTCGTCCGGCTACGCGAATCGGCCTTCGTCTACGGTCCGGAAGCGACGCCGTGGCCGCGCAAGGAAGCCTACGCCGTCTACCAGTCACTCGCCAATCCAGGAGCGCTCCCAACTGCTCGGGTGGCGCAGCCCGGCGATGTCGGCCCGCGCGTCCTCTACTTCCAGGAAACCGGACACGTCTTGCGCGATCCGTTCCTGAAATACTGGCAGGATCATGGCGGTCTGGCGCAGTTCGGCTATCCGGTGACCGAGGTCTTCTACGTCCAGGGACGGGCGGTACAGTATTTCGAACGCGCTCGCTTCGAATACTGGCCGGAATACACCGGCACGCCATATGAAGTTCAACTCGGCCTGCTCGGTCGCTACGTGACCAAGGGACGCAACTTCCCGACGCAGCCGCCACCGGCCAAGAGCGAGCCGAATCGCACCTACTTCCCGCAGACCGGCCAGTTTATCGCCAACGGCTTCAAAGACTACTGGGAGAAGCATGGCGGCCTCGCCATCTATGGCTACCCGATCAGCCCAGAGATCGCCGAAGTGAACCCGGCCGACGGCAAGACCTACACCGTCCAGTACTTCGAACGCGCCCGCTTCGAATACCACCCCGAGCACCAAGGCACGCCCTTCGAGGTCGAGCTTGGCCTGCTGGGGAACCAGGTCATCGCCGGGAATGGGTGGTATCGGTAGGGAACGGCCCTCACCCCCGGCTGGCAACCTCACGAACGCTACGCCTCCGCTCCTCCAATTCTTGGAGGAGCGGAGGCGTAGAGATCTGATCCTGCGGCTGACAACTCCTCTCCCGAAACTGACACGTTATTGGTACATGTGCGATCCGATCCACGCCGGATTGAGACGGAGGCTCGGCTAGGTTCAAGGTAGGAACCGGGCTACCAACGACGAGATTTCGCCCGGCGTCCTCGAGACGTCCAGTCGTTGCATAGGAATGCAGGATCCGCGTCCACCCGAATGGTGCAGCGACCGCATCTCATATCGCACGCGACGAGGTCAAGACTGAAGCCAGCAGATCGGAGGGATTTGCGATGATGAACGAGACTGGTTGGATCGTCGTTGAAATCTTCCTCGGCATTGGGTTCCTGATGATTCTCGGCGTCCTGGTGGCACGGCTCACTGGCGACAATTCGAAGCAACGTGGGCCTGCCGAGATGCTCGATTGGCGCTACGTCAACGGTGAACTGACCCATGAACAATACGAGCAGATGCGCCAGGACTTGGGTCTGATGCCCAGAACTGGAGAACGTATCACCGCTTCCCAGAAAGAACACCGAGACATGACCGCGCTTTCCGGAATGCACCAGGCAAAGTGATCGCTGGTCAGCAGCGACACATCGTGACGAATGCAAAAGGATGTCGAGCATGAACGCCGTCGTTGTCTACGATACGCAGTTCGGCAATACCGAACAGATTGCACGGGCGATCGCGAGTCGGCTGGAGACGGACGGAATCGTCCGTCTCCTCGCGGTTGCGGACGCCAACGGGATAAATCTGACCGGCGTCGACCTGTTGGTAGTTGGTGGCCCCACGCAGGGCCACAGCGCTCGACCGGTGCTCCTTCAATGGGTCAAGGAGCTGTCACCGGAGATGCTCCATGGCATGGCCGTGGCCACCTTCGATACTCGGGTTCACTGGCCGATGCTCCTCTCGGGGTCGGCGGCCAATACGCTCGCCAAGTCAATGCGGCAGTACGGCGCCCAATTTGTCGTATCGCCGGAGAGTTTCTTCGTAACAGGTCGTAAGGGGCCGCTCGCGCCAGGGGAGCTTGAACATGCGAGCGAGTGGGCCGGCACGCTCGCGATGAGGCATCGATCCATGATGACAACACTCAACCCGATTCACAGCACCCCGGTCTGAGTGCGAGGAAGAGGGGCGGCGTGGCCGATGTCGACCCTCTTCCAATGCATCACTGCCGAAGGGAGTCGCATGGATGAACGCACGCACTTCCACAAAGATCGCGTTCGCACTCGCGTTTGCAGGGACGACCTCGGTCAAGCTCTTCCGCCGGTGGTACCGGAACTGGGGCGCCACCGCTGAGGAGATCGCGCGACCCATGCCGCAGGACGGCCAAATCGTGAACCCAAACGTTATCACGACCCGTGCGATCACGATTCAGGCCCAGCCGGAGCACATCTGGCCCTGGATCGTCCAGATGGGCGACCCACCCCGCGCCGGCTACTACAGCTATACCTGGATCGAGCGCCTGCTCGGACTACGAATCGAGAATGCGGGTCGCATTCTCCCAGAGTTCCAATCAGTCCACGAAGGTGACTCCCTCGACAAGAACGGAAATATGACGGTCCTCGCCGTTGACCCGGGGCGATACGTCGCCCTCGGTCCGCCAAACGTGTACGACTGGCTGAAATCGACCTGGGTCATCGCGCTCTATCCCATTGACGAGCAGTCGACTCGTCTGGTTACTCGTGTGCGCGCCCGGATGAGTCTTGTGGGGATGTTGCGCACGCTTCCGCCACTGGTCTGGCCCTTCTGGCTCTTCATCGATCCAGGCGTCTTCGTCATGGAGAGGAAGATGATCACCGAAATCAAGCAGCACGCAGAGCATCTGGCAGGCTCTGTGGGATATCCGCAAGCCGTGACGCTGTCACAACGGGAACTCGCCTGACCGCTGGCAGCGCTTGCGAACGGGCAGAATGGAGAAGCCCAGGATGGTGCACATCGCCGACGAGATCGTCATTCATCGGCCGATCGAAGATGTGTTCGATTTCGTGGCCGACGAGCGCAATGAACCTCGCTATAACCCGCGGATGGTCCGGGCAGTACAGGTCTCAACCGGTCCGATCGGCATGGGCACGCGCTTCGAGGCCGAGACGAGGTCGAGGGGCCGCTCAGTCGCTCTGACAATTGAGTACACCGCCTACGAGCGACCGCGGCGGCTCACCTCAAAGACACACCTCGCCAACATGGAGATTGAGGGCACCTTGACCTTTGATCCTATTCCCGCAGGCACGCGGATGCAGTGGTCGTGGGACATCCAGCCGCGGGGCGCCTTCAGACTAATAACCCCGCTCCTCGCACGGATAGGTGAGCGTCAGGAGAAGACCATCTGGACCGGTCTCAAGCAACTATTGGAAGCGCAGACACCGCCATCGGCTGGCGTACCCGCGTGAGATATGGACGCTCCTGAAGGAGGCTCGAATGGCAACAGTGACGCGGGGTAGATCATTGACGCAGACGTTGGCCAGACCGGATCCATCGTGGAGGAGGCTCTACTGGGCCGGTGGGGTCTCGGCGTTCGTGGCGAGTATTGCCTATATCGCC
>CALAGB010000532.1 GCA_937891245.1 uncultured Thermomicrobiales bacterium
CAACGATGACCGTGAGCGAATCATAGTAGGTCGTGCCGGCGGGGATGGGGTAGAGCGCGCAGACAATCAGCCCGACGATTAAGTAGACGGACCAGAGCGCGGGGTGAACGAGGGTGAGCGCGAACGATGACAAGCGAGGCGGACGTTGCATCAATTTATCGCGCTCCACAGGACATACTGAACTTGATCGGACACTGTACCGCCATAAACGATAACAACACGGCGGACGTGCTTCTATAGATCGATTCGCCCAACAAGCGATCAACGATGGTCCTACGCGATCAGGACAATCGCGCGATGTCTCGTCCTTGGTCTGTTTGGACGCCTCTGCGTGAGCTGCTCGCCTTATTTCCCGGACGGCAGGAGCTGCACACCAAGCAGACCTCCCTCGACCTGCCACTGCGGTGGGTTCTCCGGGTGGTATTCGAGGCGCTGGCGCTCGAAATACTGCACGGTGAAGCCGGTGGCGGGATCGCGGAACTCTTCGCTGATCGGGTAGCCGTAAATGGCGAGACCGCCGTTGGCTTGCCAGAAATCACGGAAGCCGAAGCAGAGACGATGGCCGGTCGGCGCGTAGTAGGTGCAGTTGGCGTCGTCGCCCGCGCTGATCGGTTGGAAGGGAGTGGTGCCGGTCAGATGCTCATTCTGCGCGAGTTCGACGCCGAGCAAGCCGAGCTCGACATCGAAGCGCTCCGGCCAGGCGCCGGGATGCCATTCGAAGCGTGCGCGTTCGAGGTACTGCGTCACGAAGCCGGTGGTGGCGTCGGTGAACTCCTCGGTGATCGGATAGCCGAAGACGGGCAGCCCGCCGAACTTGTTCCAGTAGGCAAGAAAGCCGTGGCTGAGCGTATGCCCCGTTTCCGGAAAGAAGCGGCTGGTGGCCGTTGAGCCGGTGCGCAGAATACTGATGCGCTGCAGGGCGGCATCGAACTCGGTCGGGTTGATCTGATCGTTGTCGAGCGCGTTGGCCAGCGCCGTCGTGACCGCCTCGCCCTGGCTGACGTCACGCCCCGAACAGAGGATCAGATCCATGCCTGCCTGCGCCGCCTTGATGGCGCGCTGGCCGTCGGTGCCGAAGGCGCCGAGCGAACCCGCTTCCAGCGCGTCGGTAATGGTGACCCCTTTGAAGCCGAGCCGCCCGCGTAATTCGTTCTGAACGATCGTGCGTGAGAGTCCGGCCGGATTATCCGGGTCGAGCGCCGGATAGATCGCCCAGGAGGTCATGACGAGCCGCAACCCGGCCGCGATGGCGGAAACATAGGGCACTTCGTCGATCGAGCGCAGATCGTTGAGCGAGGCGTTGAGCGTCACCGGTACAGCGTCGGTATTCTCACTGGAAGATGCCGTGCCGAGGCCAGGGAAGTGCTTTGCGGTCGCCGCCACGCCAGCCGCTTGCTGAGCACCGATGAACGCGGTGGCACAGGTCGCCACGGTGAGCGGGTTGTTGCTGAAGGAGCGCCCGAACTCATCATCGAAATCGCCCGCCTGCCGGTAGACGTCGATGACCGGGGCCAGATTCAGATTCATGCCAGCGGCGACCAGCGTCTGCCCCGCTTCGGTGCCAGCCTGCGAGGCCGCCGCGGAGGGGTTGGCCGACGCACCAACCTGCTTGGCCGATTGTGCCGGGCCGCCGGGCAAGCGTCGCACCTGTCCGCCCTCCTGATCGGTCATCAGCAAGAGCGGCCAGGAGACCGGGCTACGTTGTTGCGCTTCACGCAACTGCGCGGTGACATTGGCGATCTGCGTGCTGCTCTGCACGTTCTCGCCGAAGAAGATGACTCCGCCGACTTCACCGGCGGCGATCTTGTCGAGCAGCGCCTGCGGCACGGTCAGGCCGGGATACGAATAGATGACCCGCTGGCCGGCGCGCTGGCGTGATGAGAGACTGGCCTGCGCCCGCAGCGGTGCCGCAAAAGTGGCCGAGCCGGTCATCGGCCCAGCGACCGCCGATTGAATGCGCTCAAAGGTACCGGCGAAGGGCACTGCCGCCCCGAGTGCCATGAGCTTCTTGAGAAATGTTCGCCGGCTTTCCATCCGCATTGCTCTACCTTGTGCCTTCCGTCTAGGGGGGGCGATTTGCGCGCCATCGTTGTGTCCCGCGTCAACCACGCCGTGGAGGATGCGCTCCACACTACTACAACGATAGCAAGGGGCGAAAGGGGTACAGAGAGAATAAAGGATCGTGGCGCTCGTGATGACGTTTACCGAAGGGACTGAGCATTCGTGCAAACGTCGGCGTCGGCAAGCAAACGAGCACCGCTCAGTACTCGACCCATCATGAATTGTCCGGTAGGGGCAACCCCCCGTGGTTGCCCGGGTCGCCGACAGACAAACGCATCGACGCGGAAACGGGGGCAGCCACGGGGGGCTGCCCCTACCAGACAATGCCCGGAAACCCGACCATGCATGATGGTTCGAGTACTCAGTATTGGCCGACCCTGGGATTGGTCATGCGCGTCTCGATTGCCTGGCCCGCCCAGACACCGAAGGCCGCCGCGATCGCGATGAGCAGATGCAACGCCAGCAGTACGATCATGCCACTGGCAAGCGTGAAATCGCCGCTGAAGAACTGCTTGTTTTGGACGATCACGGGCACGACCCATGATCCGAGATTGACGACGGGCGCGATGATGATCGCCCACCAACTGCGCAGCAAAAGACCAGATCCGAAGCCGACGAGCACCAAATACCAGAAGAACCCATCGCTGACCAGCGCCCAGCGTGTGAGCACGAGGGCGGTGGAGAGAATCGGAAGAAAGCCTCCGGCGACGCGAAATGCTCCGCTCACACCTGAAACACACCATCCTTCATGAAAAGCTGGTCGTCGACGCGGACTTCGCTCTGCTGCCGCAGGTCGCAGATCATGTCCCAGTGGATGGCCGACTCGTTGACACCCCCGGTTTCCGGGTAACTGGCGCCGAGGGCAAGGTGCATCGTGCCGCCGATCTTCTCGTCGAAGAGAATGTTGCTGGAGAATTTGCTGATTCCGCGATTCGTGCCGAAGGCGAACTCGCCGAGATAGCGGGCACCCTCGTCGGTGTCGAGCGTGCGCAGCAGGTACTCTTCGTTCTTTTCCGCCGTCGCTTTGACGACCTTGCCGTTCTCGAACCAGAGCTGCACATCCTCGACCTCGCGGCCGGCGACGCTGCACGGAAAGGTGAAGCGGACATGGCCATTGACCGAGTTTTCGAGCGGGCCGGTGAAGATCTCGCCGTCGGGGAAGTTGTAGCGGCCATCGGCATTGATGAATTTCCGCCCGCTGATCTCGAGTCGCAGATCGGTGCCGGGTGCCGTGACGTGGACGTGCTGCTTGTCGCTGAGCCAGTCGACCAGCCGTTGCTGCTCGCGCGAAACCGCCTGCCATTCGGCGACCGGATCGGCGGCATCGAGCAGCCCCGCGCTGTAGACGAACTCCTCGTAATCGCTGAGCGACATTTCGGCATCCTGCGCGAAGGCGTTAGTTGGGAAGAGCGTAACGCACCACTTCAATTCGCCGGCCGCTGAGCGCTCCAGGTAGCGCTTGGTCAGATCGGCGCGTGCTTGCCGGGCGAGTTGCTGGCGCGCCGGATCGACCCCGGAGAGCGCTTTGGTATTGGCGTCGCTCAGGATGCTGAGCGCGGCATCGGCCTGCTCCGGCATGATGTGTTCGTCCGGCCGGATGAAGCGCAGTTGGTCGTCGTTCGCTTTGCCGTAGAAGATCTCGGACAGCCCAGGCAGGCTGATCTGCGGCACCGGATAGGCGCCGCGCTCGATCACTCTCCGGTAGACGGCGCGGATGAGCGGCGCAGCCAGCGTTGAGCCCCCGATCGTCACGAGTTGATGTGGCTGCACATCGAGCGAGTATTCGACGAGGATGCGGGAGAGTGTTTCGAGCCGTGAGTCTGCCACCGGTTCCCCTTTCATTCACGGAATTTGTCGCCATTGTACCCGTGCGCGCTACTGGCGATGCGTATCGGCGCCGCTAGCGGTTCGCCCGGTCGAAGTTAGGACGAGCGTACCGATCTTAACCTGACCCAAGGATGATGCCAGCAATGCGCAATCTCCGTAGGATGGATCATGTCGGAGTAGCTGTATTTGGAGTCAGAAACGCGATGAATCTGGGCCAGAACCGAACCAAGACAAGAAGTGCGATGGTCGGTTCACACCACGCGGAGCGGTGGGCACGCAGACGATCTGGCCAGGCGATGGTCGAATTCGCGCTGGTCAGCATTCTCTTTCTAATGACCGTGCTCGGCGCGATCGACTTCGGCCGGGCGATCTACATCGACTCGCAGCTGACGAATGCGGTGCGCGAAGGCGCGCGCTACGCCCAGGTCGATCCGACCGATACGCACGGCATCCGGACTGAGGTGAAGCATAGAGCGTCTGGTCTGGGATTGGCCGACGGAGACATCATCGTGTCCTGCTCGTCGAGTTGCACGGCCGGCAACGATGTCACCGTGCGGGCGAATCTTCGGTTTTCCTTCATCACCCAGGAATTTCTCGGTATCGGTCCGTTCACGATGCATGCGCAGGCCACCAATGCGATTGACTAAGTGCACGATCGAGTTGAGACGAGGAAACGTGTGACGCGCGGCAGCAAGAACAACCGGCTGAAAGAAATAGCGTCGAACTGGCGTCCAAGACGGCGGCGTGCGAACCGCTTCAAAGGCCAGAGCATGGTTGAGCTGGCGCTCGCGCTACCGACGCTCCTCTTGCTGCTGCTCGGTACCATCGATATCGGCCGCGTCTTCACCGGTTATATCGAAATGCGTAATGGCGCGTTTGAAGGCGCGCGGTACGGGGCACGCGTGCCGACCGACACAATGGGCATTACGAACGCCGTGATCGACCATGGTGTCCCATCCAATACATCGGTGAGTGTCACAACCGACCCGACGACCGTTACCCTCGGCACTGACGCGACGATCACGGTCGTCGTAACGCACACGTTTACTCCAATCACGACTGGATTTCTCAACAAGTTTTTTGGTATCGGGGAGTTCCATCTCCGAGCGACCGCTACGATGCAGGTGATGACGTGATTGAACGCGTTCGTCTACTTTCGACGCACAACCGGGCGCAACAGGGCCAGATCATCATTTTCGTTGCTGTGGTCGCCGTGGCGATGCTCGGTATGATCGGACTGGCGGTTGATCTCGGTTACACCTTCGCCCAGAAGCGCACCGTGCAAAACGCGGCCGATGCCGCCGCCGCGGCTGGAACCCACGTCGTCACTCAATGGTCGACGACCAACAGTCTGATCACGGCTCAGGCCAATGTCGCGAAGATCGTCGCGGCGAACAATATGGGCGACGCGACACAGCACTTCTCCTGTTTCTACGTCGATGACAAAGACAAGAAGCTGGCCAGTTGTGGCAAGACGGTTCCCGAAGAGGCGACAGGGGTCACCGTCTCCGTAAGCGAAACGCACGAGACGTTCTTCATGCGCGTTTTTCCGGGTGCGCCGAAGACGATAACAACCACCGCCAGCGCCACCGCCCACGCCCAAATTGTGACGCCGGACGGCAGCGACGGTCCGTTCATCGTCTGCGGACAGAACGCTAATCTCGTCGGTGGCGGATCGACAAACATCCTCGTACCGGGAAACGGCGGCACGACATATACGCTCAACCCCGATGCGATCGGAAAGACGTTTGAAGTCCATGGCAAGATTGACGATTGCGGCGCTGGCGCCTCCTTCAAGGGAGTCGCGGACGAAGGCAACTATGACAACGCGACGGTACCGGGGTGGTTTATGGGGAAGACCGGCGAACGGACTGGACCCGTTCGGGAGAGAGTGCGGGGTATCGGGGGGTGCGATAATACCATCGATGACTACCCCGTCAATTGCATCTTGTACTTGCCTCTTTCCTATAACTATATGGGCCAGCATAACCCCAGTCATCACGGCAATGAGTTCACAATGTATGCCGTCGCCTATGGTGTGTTCAGGGTTTCGGAGTGCAGCGGGAGTTGTAAACACGAGGCGACGCTCATCGGGAAGTACATTATCGACACACCCGTTGGTATGCCTGAATGGCAGCCCGGCACCTGGAAGCGCGGTAATAACGGCATTATTGCCATTCGCCTGACGAAGTAAGCGGTAGCCATTTTTCACCCCCGGCCCCTCTTCCGTCTCGAACGGAAGAGGGGAGTCTTTATGCGAACGAACGCTTAGCCCAGTGACGATGTCGAAGCCGGCGCACTTCGCTAGACCATGATGAAGTTTGAGGAATTCGTCAGCCATAGAGCGAATCGATCGCGTCCGATCGTTGGTTCGCGTCGATCAGCGACACCGCGTCCAGCGTCCGCCCGGTCCGTTATGGACGTTGAAGAATAATTTGGCCATTTCGTTGGGGACGTTCGTCGTGATCGATGTCGGCGGCATCACCCGCACCCCGCCCGGGCTGAAGCCACAAGGCTCAGTCCGCAAGCCTCATGAATGAGGCTGAGGCGCGGTGTATTGATGCGAACGAGCAGCGAGGGTACACGTCCAAACCGTCACCCAGCCCCGTTTAGGGGGCTTGTGGGTTGGGCCCGGTGGCTTCAGCCCCGGCGGACGGCGAGCGACGCACGGTGCATCGGCGTGTGTCATCGTTCGGGTAAAGCGCTTCGCCCAATGGCTCGCGCTCAGTCTCCTTCAGGAGGCTTGGGGATTGAGCCTGATCCATTCATGACCGGGCATGTGGGAGGCGCCTCCGGCGGAATTCTATCGATCCACTTGCTATTTCGTCAGCTTGATGACAATCGGTCCCTTGTTCCCAGGAATCCATCCCGGTTTGCCGTTTCCCTCAGTGATGTAATCACCCAGTATCTGGGCATCGAGTTTGTTCAAGTTGCCATTTGAAGTGCTTGCCGCCGTCAAATAGAACGGGAGAATCATGACCGCCCACATCTTGTTGGTGGTGGTGTTCGGCGGGGGATTGTTCACGACCACCGGCAAGAAAGCGACACAGTTGATGATGAGCGCGGGCGTGCATCCGTTGACACCGTTCACGCTTACATTGACATGGCCCGCTGCGTCGCCGTTTGCATAGCTGAACCAGTCGGGGGCCGTGAGACTCGCGTTATTAGTCCCCACGGCCTGTCCCTTAAAGTTCTGCGAACCGAGACCGCACGTGGACACATTCGGCCCGAACACCTGGAACGTCGGACCCACATGTGTTGCGGTCGTAACCGCGTTGGGATTCAGTTGCCAACCAGCGGCCGTGGGGGTCACGATGTCGACATTTCTGGTACCCGCATCGATCTTCGGGCTCACCCCGCAGACGACGAAGGGGCCGTCGCCGGGTGGCGATTTGAGCTGTTGCACATGAGCGATCGCGCTCGCACTGGTGGACAATGTCTGAGGACCACCTGGGATAATCCCCATGAAGAACGTATCGTGCGTTTCCTTCACTGTGACGGAGACTCCTGTGACGATGCCGGCACTGGTGGGCGGCACCGGTTTCGAACAATCTCCGAGTTCGTTGTCGCTGTCGTCGACGTATTGGCAGTGGGTAATTGTTGGGTGTGTGCTTCCCGTTCGGTTGGCCCACGCGGTCTGTTGCACGTCACCGAGCACAATCAACGGCGCCGCGGGATCGGAGTTCGAAAGCGTGTGCGCCCCGGCGATGGCGCCGGCATCGGCGGCGTTTTGCATCGTCCGTCGTTGGACGAACGCATAGCCAAGATCGGTCGCGAGGCCAAGGAGCCCGATCAGACCGATCAGCGCCCCGGCGAAGAGGATGATGATCTGCCCGCGGGATACATGCCGCGACGACCGTCGTGGCGCTCCGGCCGGTTTCGGCGCCGTTTCGCTGATTTCGTTGAAATCCGAGCCTGGTTGCTTTCGGGTCGCGGCCCACATCGTCTTTGCATCCTTTCGCCAGAGCAGGTGGATTGAGATGCTCCCATCGGAAGTTTGGTGGAAAAGGAGAAAATCTTCAGCATCTGTCACGTCTATTTTCGAGTGGGACGGTCATGGCTCTCCCAGTGCGAAAGTCCCAGAAGGGCATGCAGGCATGACGATTGCTTGACTGGTTATTGTCAGGAGCCGACGCAGCCGCTTTGCCGACCGCGATGCAATGGCCCAATCTGCCGGCTGGCCCGGAATGAGAACAGGAGTCTTCGATGGAAAAGATGAGGAAAGACGAGCTCTTCACGCGCTGGATGAACGACGCGTATCGCATAGAGACGTCGATCATATCGATTCTGGAGCGCCACATCGTCGATGCCGAGGGACATCCCACGTTGCAGGCGAAACTGCGAGATCATCTCCATGCGACGCATCATCATGCCGACCTCGTCCGCGGCTGCCTGGAACGCCTCGGCAAACCGGCTCCCGCGGATGACGCGACCGCCTACCCTCCGGCTGATACGCCGGTCGCGATGACCGGTAGCCGCAGCGGCGTGCATGACGCGCCGACCGGCGGCAAGGATGATGGGAGTGCCGTGACGAATGACGATCGCGGCGAGCTGCTCATCAAGGATGGCCTCAACGACTACTCGACCGAGCAGTATGAGATCGCGACCTACAAGGCGCTGATCGCAGCCGCCAGTGATCTCGGTCAGATGGAATGCCAGCAGGCCTTCGAGGAGATCCTCGATGATGAGCGAGAGATGGCCGGCTGGCTCGATGTCAACCTGCCGCTTCTCGTCGAGCAGACGATCCGCCATGCGGCATGACAGACGATAGGCGGCAGGGCGCCAGGATGCCCCGGTCGTGCATCCATCTGAAGATGTGGTCCGCGGTCGGCGTCACCGGTTATTGTGCGATATAACCCCCGTCGACGGAATAGAGCGATCCGGTGACAAACGAGGCCTCGTCGCTGGCGAGGAAGGCGATTACTGCCGCCACCTCATCCGGCGTGCCCATGCGGCCGATCGGGTGGCGTTCGCGCAGGCGCGCGTCGGACTGACGAAGCTGCTCCTCGGTTCGGCCGATGCGTTGCCGCTGGACCAACGGTGTATCGATGGTGCCGGGGCAGACGCAGTTGACCCGAATACCGTCGGCGACATGATCGAGCGCCATCGCCTTCGTCAGCTGGATGATCGCGCCTTTCGAGGTGACGTAGGCCGCCGCGCCGCGCGTGCCGACCAGCCCGAGGTTCGAGCCAAGGTTGATTACGCTCCCTCCACCTCCCGCGATCATATGCGGCAGAGCATGGCGCGATACGAGAAAGACGCTGCGGACGTTGGTCGCCATTAGCGTATCCCACTCATCGACACTCGCGCTGAGAACGCTGCCGAAGTTGATGATCCCGGCGTTGTTGACCAGCACGTCGATCCGGCCAAAGCGGGCCATCACCGCCTCGACCATCGCCGCGACCGCGTCCTCCTGGGTGACATCGGCCTCGAAGAAGGCTGCTTCGCCGCCCTCATTGACAATTCGCTCGGCGAGCGCCGTTCCGCGATCGGCATCGCGCCCGACGATCGCCACGCGGGCGCCCTCTGTTGCCAGCCGCAACGCGGCTGCCTCGCCGATGCCGGATGTGCCGCCGGTAATGAGCGCGGCCTTCCCTTCAAAACGCATCGGTTGCTCCTCTCGATAGTCGTAGTTTATTTCAGACGGCGGAGTCTGCTGACCGATTCATCGCCTCCGCGATCAGTGTGACCGGAATCGATCCGTACGACAGGAAGTGGTCGTGGAAACGCCGGAGGTTGAAGCCGGCGCCCTCGATACGCTCACGTTCGCGTCGCAGCTGCCAGATCTGGTTGGTTCCGGCCAAGTACATCAGCGCGGCGCCGGGGAACATGCTGTTCTTAATCGCCTCCTGCCGTGCGGCGTCCGGTGGCATGGCAGTCTGCTCCGTGTAAAAGCGCGCCGCCTCTTCCAGCGTCAGCCGATTCGTGTGAATTCGCACGTCGACGATGGAACGGGCCGCCATGCGCAGGCGGGAATGCGCTTCCGCGATCCGTTGGAGCGGCGACAGGAACCCGATCTCGTCCATCAGTTCGGTGGCGTAGCAGGCCCAGCCTTCGGCCATTGTGCCGCCGCAGAAGAGGGCGATGCGTGAGGCACAGTCGACCGCGGCGATCCGGCCGACGCGCGATTCGGCCCGATAGGCGTGCCAATTCTGGACATGGTGGCCGAGTCCGCCGTGATGCACCACGTGATTGAGCGTGATGACGCTGTCGTTCGTGGAGCGCAGGAGTCGTTCCTGCTCGTCGGACGTCATCTCGGGCGTGAGCGGACTGATGAGATAGTCGACGACATCGACTCGATCGAGGGCGGCCGGCGCACGGTAGAAGAGGAAGTAGAGTGATGGTGCGGCCGAGCGTGTCCAGCGGGGCCGCGGCAGATAGCGGATCGGGTAATCCGGCCAGCTGATCAGGTCGTGAGCGAGCGCTGCTTCCCGGGCCGATTGCCAAACTTCGGCGTAGCGTTGCTCGTACTGTGCGGCGGTTGGGTGCGCGTCGGCAAGCAGTGCGAGGCCCTGCTGCCAGCTGTCGACACCAGCTGCGGTGGCCAGTTCGGACAGACGCGCCCGGCTGCGATCGAGTTCATCGAGCGCCTCGGCTTCAATCTTGCTCGCGCTCTGGTCGAGGAAGTGGCCGCGCCGGATGTAGCGGTCAAGCGCTTCCTCGCCGCAAGCGATCGAGCCGTCTGAGCTCGTTGATAATGCTTGTTCCAGATTGGCTAGATGCTCGGCAACCACCTGCCGGGCGCGATCGGCGGCCGTGCGGAGCAGCGGCTGCGTGATCCCTTCGTCCGCGATCAATTGATCGATGCCGTCGCCGAGCAGGGCGAGCATGCCGTCGCATTCGCGGATGGCTCGTTCGGTCCAGGCTGGTGACGCGGAACGCACCGTGGCGCGTGCCTGTGCCAGAAAATCGGGAAGCGCCTCCATTCGCTGAATCGCGGCCTCGACGCGCTCGTCGAGCGGGGCGAAGCGACGCAGGAAGAGGCTGATGATGCGAAAGGCGGCCTCACCGGTGGCGAGCGACGGGTTGCCGCGCCAGAACGCCGGCGATTCGTACTCCCACTCCTGGATCTCCAGGAAGCCGGCGGCGAGTTGCCGGTCGAGCGTCTGAGCCTGACTCAGCGGCTCCTCCGGCAGTGCTGTCAAGCGTGTGCGCAGAGTACGCATATCGCTGCGTACGGCGTCGATCCCCGCTTCGGAAAGATCGGGCAACCGGTGATCGTGCTCGTGCCGGCCGATGAAGGTCGCATTGACCGGCCGGCGGCGGTAGTACGAGTCGAAGAAGTCGTCGAGCCAGCCGCTGAACGCCGGAGTCGCGGAACCTGCAGCGCTCATCCTATGGCTCCAGCGGCAGATCGACCCAGCGCCGCTCGTGAACGGAACGCTCGACGGCATTGATCGCCTCCTGCACCCAGGCGCCGTCGTCGAAATTCCCCTGATTGCGTTCGCCACCCTCCAGGATTTCGTCGATAAAATCCTTCACCAGATTGGCGTAGAAGAGCGAACGCCACGACTCGCGGGGATGCCCGCCGGCCGGGTAGAAGTGCTCGGGGATCTCCATTTCCTTGAACTCAACGCCGTCGGGTGTGGCGAGCTTGATCGTCTCGGCCACGCCGAACTCTTCGACGAGGCGGCAGATGATGGCGCCGTCACTGCCGTAGAGGCGCGCTTCGATGCCGGGATAGTTGCCGATGGTGACGAAGCTCGTCTGGATCGAGCCGAGCACGCCGTTGGTGTATTCGGCGAGATAGATATCGCCGTCGTCGATGTTCATACGCTGCAAGCCGCTCATGCCGCGTACGAGCCGCTCCGGCACGAAGTTGCGCATCGTGCCGACCACGCGGGCGTAGTCGGCGCCGACCCACCAGTGGCTGATGTCGATGATCGGCGCACCGTAGCCTTCGAGCGACGAGGTCTGGATGATGTTCGGATCGGCATCGGGGTTGATCTGCCTGAGCGGTGTTTGCGGGCTCAGCCACTGTGAGTTCTGCTCGTAGCCGTTGAAGATAAATGGTGTGCCGATGAAGCCGTCGTCGATGAGCGACTTGGCGTATTGCACACCGGGGCTATAGCGAAAGGTGAAACCGAGTTTTGTCTTGAGCCCCTTGCTGCGCGCCAATTCGGCGGCGCGGCGCGTCTCGCGGAAATCGTAGGCAACCGGCTTTTCGCAAAGCACATGCTTGCCTGCTTCCAGCGCGGCCCACGAGAGTTCGAAATGCGTGTGCGACGGCGTGACGACATCGATGACGTCGATATCATCGCGTCCGACGATCGCCTGCCAGTCGTCTGTCGCCAGCGGCACCTGGAAATGCGCCGCGAACTCTTCCGCCCTCGCCTTCTCGACGTCGCAAATCGCGACGACCTCAGCGCGTGGATCGCGCTGCCAGCCCGGAATATGCGCGGAAAACGCCCAGTTCCCCGCCCCAAGCACACCGACGCGAAGTTTGCTCTGGCTCATGTCCGCTCCTTTCGCCCGCGGCGATCAATGATCAACGAACGACGATGGAACTCATTCCTCTTCCACTGGACCTTGCACTCGGGCAGGCTCGGCCGTCAAACGCCGGCTCGCGACATTCAAGAGATTCTGTGCTGCCATGCCGGGCGTCGAGCGCGAGCCGTCTTCGCGCACATAGTGCTGGATAATCGCCAGTTGGCCGTGATCCGAACCGGAACGAATCGCATTTAGGAGATTGCGGTGGAGTGTGACGAGATCGTCGGTGTGCAGATGCATCTCCTCGACGCCTCGGATATAGAGCGCGCCGATCCGGCCATTGAGACGTGACCAAACGTCGAAGAGCCGCGGCATCCCGGCGAGCTGGACGAGTTTGGCATGAAAGGCGAGATCGATCTCGACGAGTCGGGGGAACTCCTTCGGAATGTCGCACGTTCCCATCTCCGCCAGCAGCGATTCGAGTTCCTGCACGAGTGCGTCGTCGAGCCGAGCGTAGCCAACCGTAACCGCGAAGGCTTCGAGAAGCGCGCGCGTATAGCCGAGGTCGAGCGCGTCCTCGCGTGAGAGGCGCGTTACGAATGTGCCGCGGCGCGGTTCGCTGGCGACGAGCCCCTGGCGCTTCAGCATCAAGAACGCTTCACGCACGGTCGTGCGACTCACGTCGAGTTGCTCAGCAATCGCTGTCTCTACCAATCGGGACCCCGGTACGATCTCGCCCGTAAGAATCGCCTCTTCGAGGCTTTGATAAACGTCGTCCACAATGCGTAGCCGACTGGGGCGACGCAGTCGAGTTTCTTCAACTTCCTTCAACGTACCCACCCATCGAACAGTCCGAAGGCCAACAGGCCACGCATGAACGCTGCGAGGTGCCGACGACCCTACTATGCATTGACGAACCTACACGCTGCCACAACGGGAGCAATTTGGTGATTGTGGGTCGTGTTTGTCTGGTCGAACGTCAAAGACCAGCAGAACCGAGTGTAGACTGTCGACAATTTCTATGCTAACATGCCCTCCAACGTCGTCAAGCGCCAAAAGGGTCCTCTGGTTGATTACCTGAAGCGAATCGACGGGACTTGGTCGAATCCGGTAACGACGACGGGCGGTCCGCTGCATTATCTGCGACACGATGTCGTGATTCGCGAGGAGGGGTTCCGATGGTCTTTAACCCGTTCGGCTCAGCGTCCAGTGATGATGCGCAGTCTCGCTTGAGAGCCCGCACATTTTCGCGACGTCACGTACTCCGAACCGCGGTTGGCGCTGGCGCATCGCTCTCGATCGTCGGGCTGCTGGCCGCCTGCGGTGGCGGGAGCGACAAAACGGCCACCTCGGCCAGTTCAACTGAAAGCACGAGTTCAGGTGCGTCCACACCGTCCACCGGCGGTTCGTCGAGCGCCTCGCCGGCGGCCGGCGGCGCCTCCTCGACATCGACATCGTCATCAGGCACAGCGAATCAGGGCGGCGAACTCTTCTATGCGCTGGCGAACAAGATCGATACGCTCGATCCGACGATCACGACCTTCTCGGACGTTGTACGCGTCGCGTTCCATCTCTTCGACCCACTGATCTGGGAGGCCAAGGCCGGCGAATTCATTCCTGGCCTGGCGGAAAAATGGGAAGTCAATGACGCCGCCGACGAATATACCTTCCACCTGCGCACCAATGTGAAGTTCCACGACGGCACCCCCTTCAACGCCGACGCCGTCAAGTTCACGTTCGATCGCATCGTCGATCCTGCCTCGAAGTCGCAGGTCGCCTTCTCGCAGATCGGTCCATACGACAGTAGCACGGTGTCCGACCCGGCGACGGTCGTCGTCAAATTCAAGAAACCGTATGCGCCGTTCCTCAGCTCCGTCGCGCAGGTGCTGCTGGCGCCGCTTTCCCCGACTGCCGTGCAGAAGCTGGGCGCTGATTTCGGCAATCAGCCGGTCGGAACCGGTCCGTTCAAATTTGATTCCTACCAGACCGATAACGTCATTCGCATGGTCAAGAACCCCGACTACAACTGGGCGCCAACGATGTTCAAGCACCAGGGACCGCCGAACCTCGACGCCATCAGCTGGCGCATCATCCCCGAGTCGGCGACCCGCGTAGCTGCCTTGCAGTCGGGCGAAGTGCAGTTCATCCAGGATGTGCCGACGCAGGATTACAACAACCTGAAATCGTCTGATTCGATCGGCATTCTTGAAGGGGTCATGGCCGGCTCCGGTTGGTCGATGATGATCAACGTGACGAAGGCGCCGACGGACGATGTCAACGTGCGCCAGGCGCTCGAATGGGGTGTCGACAAGGTTGGGATGATCAAGGCGATCTGGCAGGGTCTCTACCAACCAGCGTCAAGCCCGCTCACGTCAGTCACCTTCGGCTACGACCCGAAGACCAAAGATGTCTATAAGTACGATGCGGACAAGGCCGGTCAACTGCTCGACGAAGCCGGCTGGAAGATGTCGGGCGACACCCGCAAGAAGGATGGCGTGGAGCTGAAGGTCAGCTACGCCTCGCCG
>CALAGB010000533.1 GCA_937891245.1 uncultured Thermomicrobiales bacterium
GGAATCGAAACCGCCACATGTACATGATCCGCCACTCCACCAACGGCGTGGAGGATCAATTTGTTTTGGTGCGACGTGAGCGTGAGCACACGTGCCAATTCCGGCCATATCTCCGCATCAAGGGAGGGGTATCGACCTTTGGTTGACCAAATGAGATGGTAATACAGGCGCCAATATGGCATGTGACACCTCCGTGCGCTTGATCGTAATCGGAATCGAGCGCGCCGTCCATGTCGTGACCTTCGCTCCGTTCACGGGGCAAGCGGACTGAGCCCGATCCATTGATGGTCGGGCGTTCGTTGGGCGGCAAACACTTCGCCGGAACACGCACAGCGCCGGTTCGCGACCGCTTGGTCAATGGCTGATTATTTCATCAATCATCATGGTCGGGCAGGCGTCGGGCGGGGGCCGGTTCATCGTCGCGAGTCACCGGTTGATCGCACCACGACCAGCGGCGATACTGGCGTGAACGCACCCCTGGAATGCATGTGATGGCCCGCGAAGGAGCGCCTGGATGAACGTGACGTTCGATTTCACCGGCAAGGTCGTGATCGTGCCCGGCGCGGCCCGCGGAATCGGTCGCGAGATGGTGGCGCAATTCGCCGCGGCCGGCGCCTCGATTCTGGCGGCCGATCGCGACGCCGAGGGGCTGGCCGAAACCTGCCGCGCGCTCGACCCAAGCCGGATCGCCTCGCTCGTCGCCGATGTCAGCAGCGAAGCGGGTGCCGCCAGCATCGTCGACACGGCGGTGCAGCGCTTCGGGCGGCTCGATATCTGCGTCAACAACGCCGCCGTCGCGCCGCATACCGCGCTCTTGGAGGAACGCGTCGAGGTCTGGGACACCGTCTTCGCGGTCAACACGCGCGGCACCTTTCTGATGACGCAGGCCGCCGCCCGAGCGATGATCGCAGCGGGCAACGGCGGCCGTATTGTGAACTTCTCCTCCGGCGTCACCACGCGCGGCTCGGCCGGAGCCGCCGCCTACTCGGCCAGTCGCGCGGCGACGGAAGCCTTCTCACGCGTCGCAGCCGTCGAACTCTCGCCGCACAACATCCTGGTCAACGTCGTCAGCCCCGGCCTGATCGATACCCAGCCCAAGCCGCTGCCGCCCTCGATGGCCGAATCGCTCGGCAAACGCATCCCAGCCATCCCGCTCGCCCGCCCCGGCGAACCATCCGAGGTCGCCGCCCTCGTCCTCTTCCTCGCCTCCGACGCCGCCTCGTACATCACCGGCGCCGTCTACTCCATCGACGGCGGCTCGGGTATTGGGACGCGACCGGCAGGGCCGGTGGTCGATGAGGACGTGCGGTATGACTGGGTGACGGGGAGGGAGTGAGACGAGGGGAGGAAGGCGTTCCTCCGGCGCATTTTGTACAATTCCGTACGAAAGCGTACGCTCAATGCCAGGAGGCCATATGCGCCGGAACGACCAACCAGTAACGGAGATCATCAAGGCGTCGGATGCTCGCCAGCACTGGAGCGAACTGCTTAACCGTGTATTCAAAGGGGAAACCCGCGCGTTGGTCGAGAAGAGCGGAATTCCCGTGGCGGCGGTGATCTCAGCCGCGGATTTTGAGCGCTTGCAGCAACTGGAGTCGCAACGCAGGGAACGCTTCAAGGCGCTGGAGGAGACGTGGGAGGCGTTCGCTGACCTGCCGGCGGACGCTGTAGAACAAGCCGTCGCCCACGCCATCGCCGAGGTCCGAGCGGAGTACGACGCCCAGGACGACACTGACCAGCCGACCAACTGATGCGTGCCGTGCTCGATACCAATGTACTCGTTTCCGGCCTGCTCAGCCGAACGAGCACGCCGGGCCGGATCCTCGAATTCTGGACGTTCGATCGCTTCAAGCTACTAGTCTCGTCACCGATTCTGGACGAGATCGAACGAACGTTGAATAAGCCCTATTTCCGCGAGCGACTGAGCCCCGAACGGATCATAGCTACACTCGAACTCCTCCAGCGCGAGGCACACGTCGTCGAGATCACAACCGAGGTACACGGCGCGGCAACCCATCGGGAAGATGACCTAATCCTGGCGACGGCCGTCTCAGGTAACAGCGACTTCCTCGTCACCGGCGACGCCCAACTTCTGCGACTTGGCCTGTTTCGGCAGGTAGCTCTCTGTTCGCCCACAGCATTTCTCACCCTTCTCGAAAGAGACCCGGATTGATCGCCCTCGCTCGATAAGGTGAGCCAACGAGAGTCGCCTCGTATATCACCGGCGCCGTCTACTCGATCGACGGCGGCTCGGGTGTGGGGACGCGGCCGACCGGGCCGGTGATTGATGAGGATGTGCGGTACGACTGGGTGACGGGGAGGGGATGAGTGGAGGGAGTGATCGCGATTTTGTGTAGGATGGCCGTGAGACTCTGAACACGGTGTTGACATGGTATGCCAACACAAGTATGCTTCGCACTGGAGGACACGATGTCATTCGGAAGTCGGATACGACAACTCCGCAAGGACCATGAATTGACTCTCCGCGAACTTGCTCAGCGCGTTGGTATCGACTTTACTTATTTGTCGAAGATTGAAAACGATCGAGCTCCCGCCCCGTCCGAGGAAACAATACGTGCATTAGCGAAGGTTCTGGAGGCAGATGCAGATGAATTGGTTCTCCTCGCCAATAAAATACCAGCCAACTTTGAGCAGGATCTCTTAGCACGGCCGGAAGCGCAGGTCGCGGAACTGTATCGTTCAATGTCGGGGAAGCGTTACAGCAATGAGGAGTGGAAAGCCATTCTGGATCTGCTACGTGAGAAGGGAACCAATTCTTGAGGGTTCCGATTCTTTCAGAACGAGATATCGAGGAAAGGGCAGCGGAAATCCTCGCTGATTACTCCCGAAAGACCGGGAGGACGATAACATTTCCTATTCCCATTGAGCGCATGATCGATGTGACGTTCGATATACCGATCTTGTGGGAACATATTCCTACCCGTGGAACCCAGTTGATCGTGAGCAAAATTACTCAGCCTATGTTCAATTTGCCCTCGCGTATCGTTCTAAACGAGGACCTACGAGACACCGTCTTCCGCAAATATCCGGGGTTGGAGCAGACCGCGTTGGCCCACGAGGCGGGCCATAGTCTCTTCCACATCGACCATAGTCTCGTCAAGCAGCTTGGATTTGAGTCAATGTACTGCCACGAGTTTCTTACTGAGGCTAGCATGCTCACCAATCCTCTCGATGAAATTCGATCTCAACTAGGCCCCATCGGCGATGATTGGTGGCGCGAGTGGCAGGCTCATACATTTATGCGTTACCTCCTCATGCCTCAAGCTTTGCTCCAACCATTCGTGGAGGAAGGTCAGCATCTCACGTGGCCCGGGCTGTATGCCCTTCGTGACCGGTTGCAAGTAACTATTTCCGCACTCGTCGTCCATCTACAAAAACTTGAGATTATTCGAATCGATGATGGGAGGCGCATTCATGATCTGACATCGCAAACCAGGGGACAGCTCTCGTTCGACTAGCAGGCGCTTTCTGTTAGTCATATTGTTGTGTTGATGCACCAACACAAGTCTGGAAGGGATGTCAACGCATGGCTCGCTATTTGGTGGTCTGCATTACGAAGCGCGGCAATCACTACGATCCCCACGAGCGGATTTCACATCTCGGAGTCTCGACCTCACACGGGCGAGATCGATACACTCAGGAGCAGATAATCCAGTGGATTGAGACGCGCCAGCACAGCTTCTACGTCCAAAGAGGAGGTAGCAGTTCGACTGTAATCGTCGCAACCCGAAACGGGCGCAAATACCTAAAGACTGAGGCTGACGGCAGCGAACCAAACAATCTGCTAGCTCTTCCAGAATGCTAGGGCACTGACAGGCATGAGGATGGCTGCTCTTCGGCAGCCATCCTCTCGCTGAATCAGTTGTTAGCTGATTTCACGTCCTGACACGACCTATCGGACGACGACACAAATGAGAACATTGGTGGCAGATCGCCATGCATAACTTGCTGATTGAAGCAAACACACCAGAAACCGGTTCAATTACACTGCGGACGCTGACGCTTGGCGATTTCGGATTCTTTGAGCACTTGGTCAAGCGTGATCCGCCGCCTCGACATTTCGTCGTGGCGCTTCTCGTCCATCAGATTGAATCAACTCTGTTTGACGTTCACACGATTCAAAGCTGGAGCGATTCCACACTACAAATACTCGTTACGATTTGGCTGCAGAATGTGCTCAGAGGCACATTCTTGGTCGACGCTGGAGACGATCCCTTTGAGCAAGCCAAGACTGCAACACGCCAATACCTAGAAGTCAGCAAGCAGCGTCTCCAAGAATTAATCAGAGCACTGGGACCAACGGATAAGGTTCTAGAAAACGTGCGCCAATTTGCTTCCAACATCGGCCAGAATATTGCAACAACAGTAGGAGCAGCTCAGACCTCGCTCCGAGTTGCCGAAGTCCTAGCAGCTTTCGGCGAAACCCAGCGACAAGTTGTCTTGCGATCACTCGATGGCTTTCAGAATTTCGCGACTGCGGCTGCATTGTTGGTCAAGAACGTTGGCACTGCAATAACGGCCCAGTTAGAACAGTTTAGTCAAACGCTACAGCTTACTTACCAACCAGTCAATTTTGTTGCTAGACTCCCCAATATCGCTAGCATCATCAAGAACTGGGAGGATTTGTATCGAGCAACCGAAGCACTGGACGCCACCGGCTACGGCTTTGCGTCTAACCTAATTACGGTCGAATTCGCGCGCGCCTTTGTGCATGTGCCTCCGCGTGTGAGGGCAGCAGCTGTTACCAATCGCATGCTTGGGATGACGCGAGGCGATCATTTCTTCAATTCGGTGATGGAGGTGATGGAACCGTCGCTGATGTTGAAACGACGCAGCCCGATTGTCCTGCGTGCGCTTGAAGCGCACCAAGCACGAGACTACGTCGTATCGATTCCCCTGCTGCTTACTCAGATCGAGGGGACCTTCGCAGACATGATGATCCTCAAGCAACACGTGATTCCCAAAGGCAACAAGCTTTATGTCCGCGCACCCATGGGTGGTCCAAAGCTAGACAGTCGGGGGAAGCCAATTCCGCTAAATGGACTCGGACCCCTAGTAAATCACGCCAATTTTACAACTCATCCAGCGGTACAATCCCTCTGCGACCATCTCGCAAGCGCCGTTATTCCCGCTCGCAACGGCGTTCTCCACGGTCGCAACACCTCCTATGCTCGGGCAAAACTTTCGACGGAGTTAGCGCTCTTGGTGTTCATGCTGTCAACTGAGTTGACTTTCTTTGAAAACGCCGACGTGATCGCGTGATCGCGCGGAGTGCGTAGATGGTTCAAGAGTATCCTTCGTTTGGGGACACACGGTCCTGAAGGAATCGCCCCGCACCACCCCAATCCCGCTATACTCCCACCAACATCAACCCAACTAATCCCGCCCTCATAGGGCTTACACCAGGAGATAATCACCTATGGACCTACGCTATACACCCGAAGACAATGCCTTTCGCGCTCAGGTGCGCTCGTGGCTCGCCCAGAACGCGCCCCGCGAGCCGCTGCGGACCGTCGCCGAGAAGAAGGCGTGGCATCGGAAGCTGTATGAGGCTGGGTATTTGGGGATGGGGTGGCCGAAGGCGTATGGGGGGCGGGAGGCGCGGCCGATTGAGCAGGCGATTGTGATTGAGGAGATGGCGCGGGCCGGGGCGCCGGGGTCGATCAACTGGGCCGGGTTAGGGTTGGTTGGGCCGACGCTCATTCATCACGGTACAGATGAACAGCGCGAGCGGTATTTGCGCAATATCCTGCTCGGTGACGAGATCTGGTGCCAGCTCTATTCCGAGCCGAACGCCGGGTCCGATCTGGCCGCCTTGCAGTGCCGCGCCGATATCGACGGCGACGAGTTCGTCGTCAACGGCCAGAAGATCTGGACGAGCACCGCGCCGGAAGCGGATATGGGTATCCTGCTCGTGCGCACCGACCGGCAGGCGCCGAAGCATCAGGGCATCTCCTATCTGATCGTCGATATGCACCAGCCGGGCATCGAGGTGCGCCCGCTGCGGCAGATCACCGGCATTGCCGATGAGTTCGCCGAGGTCTTCTTCACCAACCTGCGCGTACCGGCCGACAACTTGATCGGCGAACTGAACGCCGGCTGGCGCATCGCCCAGACGACGCTCTCCTACGAGCGGGGCGGCGATACGATGGGCATCGTCGCCCGCCTGCAACAATCGTTCGAGCGGCTGCTGGAGATCGCGAGCGCACCGCGCCGCGACGGCTCGCGCCAGATCGACGATCCGCTCGTGCGGCAGAAGCTGGGGCAGATTCTGGAAGAGATCGAGGTGCTGCGCTACGCCTCGCTGCGCATCCTCTCGAAGGCCGAGAAGGGCGAGCAGCCGGGGCCGGAATCGTCGATCTCGAAACTGCACTACTCGGAGCTCGACAAGCGCGTGAACACGCTGATGCTCGATATCCTCGGTCCCTACGGTCAGCTGACTGCAGGCGTGCCGGCTGAATACGAGTACGCCAGCGACAGCCACGGCGAGGGGGAGCACGAGAGCTGGCCCTACCTCTTCCTGCTGCCGTTCGCCGAAACGATCTACGCCGGTTCGTCGCAGATTCAGAAGAACATCATCGGCGAACGCGTGCTCGGCCTGCCGAAAGAGGTGCGCGCCGATAGGATCGCGCGGGACGCACAGCGGCAGGCAGGGTAGGCCGATGACGACGCAAGACGGGGGGCCAGTACACGCGACTGATTGGACACGACTCAGCGGGAATGACGCGAGCGTCCACCCGCTCTACCCACTCTTTTATCCCCGTTCGGTCGCGGTCGTCGGCGCCTCGCCGAAGGGCGGCTACGGCCTGCGCGTGCTCAGCGCGCTCACCTCGTACGGCTTCGCCGGGCGGATCTACCCGGTCAACCCGAACTACGAGACGATCGCCGACTTGAAGGCCTATCCGGAGGTCGGGGCGATCCCCGAGCCGGTCGATGCGGTCGCCATCGCGGTACCGTCGCGGGCCGTGCCGGGCGTGGTGCGGCAGGCGATCGCGGCCGGAGCGAAGAGCGGCATCGCCTTCGGCAGCGGCTTCGCCGAGGCAGGCGAAGATGGCGAAGCGTTGCAGGCCGAACTGCGCGCGCTCTGCGGCGATCGCTTTCCATTAATAGGGCCGAATTGCCTCGGCGTGATGAGCTACCTTGGCGAGACGGGCCTCTGGGCGATCCCGCTCGCCGTGCGGCGTGAGAACGGGTCGGTCGGGCTGGTCGCGCAGAGCGGCAACATGGCGCTGACGCTGATGGCGTCCAGTCGCGGACTGCCACTGGCGCACGTCGTTTCGGCCGGCAATCAGGCGGTGGTCGACGCCGTCGATGTGATGAGTTTCTACCTGGCCGAGCCGGGCATGCGCGTCATCGCGGCCGTGATCGAGGGGCTGTCCGACGTGACGAAATTCCGGCGCATCGCGGTGCAGGCGGCTGAACGCGACATCCCAATCGTCGCCTTGAAGCTTGGCCGCTCGGAGAAGGCGAGTCGCGCGGCGGTCGCGCACACCGGCTCGCTCACCGGCTCCGATCAGCTCTACGATGCGCTCTTCCGGCAGTATGGCGTCATTCGCGTCGAGGACTCCGAGGAACTGCTGGAAACGGCCAAGCTGCTGGCGGCCGAACGGCGACCGGCCGGCGGCGGTCTCGGTGTCTTCGCCAGCTCCGGCGGCGAGTGCGGGCTGATCTCCGATCTGGCGGCCGCCAGCGGCGTCGACCTGCCCGATCTGCCGTCCGAAGCGCGTTCCGAACTGCTCGAAATCCTGCCGCCATTCGCCAACCCGCTCAATCCGCTCGATATCACCGCCTCCGGCTGGGGCAACCGCGAGATCTACGGCAACGTCGCCGCACTGCTGGCTGCGACACCCGGCGTCGATCTCGTCGCCTGCATCGGCGATACGACGCGCAACTCCGGTCCGCTCTCGGCGACCGGCTGGGACAAGATGATCGCCGGTATGGCCGACGCCCAGGCGCGCACCGGCAAGCCGATGGCGATCATCAACACGCTCACCGACGTCGCTTACGAGATGACCGACGCCATCGCCGACGCGGGGCTGATCCACCTCTCCGGCGCCCGCAACGCGGCCCGCGCCATCGGCCACGCCGGCCGCTACGCCCGCTGGCGCCGGACTCGTCCGGATTCGGCGCCAACCCATGCGGTCGATAGCGCACGACGCGCGGCGGCGCTGGCGATTCTGCCCCCGCCCGGTAGCGGCGGCGTCTCGGAATCGGCCAGCAAAGAATTGCTCCGGCTCTACGGCATCCCGGTGCCGGCCGGTGGGCTCGCCGCGAACGTCGATGAGGCGCTGACGCTGGCACACGAGGCCGGCTATCCGGTCGCGCTCAAGATCGAGGCGGACGATATTCACCACAAGACCGAGTCCGGCGGCGTCGCGCTCGGCATCGCAGCGGACGAGCAGTTGCGCGCCGAACATGCCGCGCTGCTGAAGCGCGTAGCGGACCATGCGCCCGGCGCGCGAGTGCGAGGCGTTCGCGTCGAGCGGATGGCGGCCGGCCTCATCGAGCTGATCATCGGCGGGCGCAACGATCCGCTCTTCGGCCCGGTCATCGTGGCCGGTCTCGGTGGCGTGCTGGCCGAAGCGCTGCAGGATGTCTCGAACCGCCTGACGCCGATCAACGCCGGGGAAGCGCGGGCGATGCTCGACGGATTGCGGGGCGCCGCGCTACTCGGCCCCTTCCGTGGCCGCCCCGCCGTCGATGTCGCCGCCGCCGCCGATGTCATCGTCCAGGTCGCGCAACTGCTCAGCGAGCTGCCGGAGATAAAGGAGCTCGACCTCAATCCGGTGCTCGTCTCCGCCGAAGGCGACGGCTGCGTCGCGATCGATGGCCTGGCGGTCGTTTGAGCAACAATCACGATTGAACTGAAGAACCAGGAGACGTGGACGTTGATCGAAGCATCCGTACGTACGCGGCAACGGCTGGCACGAGCAGCCGGCGAACGGAACGCCTATCTCACCACCATCGGACGCCGGAGCGGCCAGCCCCATCGCATCGAGACCTGGTTCGCCGTGGATGATGGGCGGGTCTACCTGCTCTCCGGCGGGCGCGACCGTTCTGACTGGGTGCGCAATCTCCAGGCGAACCCGCAGGTCACGATCGAACTGGGCGACGAAAGGCACGCCGGATTTGCCCGGTTCATCGAGGAAGGAACCACCGAAGATCGTCTGGCACGCGAGTTGCTCGTGGCCAAGTATGCGCGGCCTGACAACGACCTCGCCGAGTGGGGGCGGAACTCGCTCCCACTCGTCATCGAGTTTCCCGAGCATACCAGCGAAACAAGGAGTGTTCCTCATGTCAACGATTCCAACAGTCACCCTCAATAACGGCTGGATTATCTCGACCTCTACCTGATCCACCAGCCCTTTGGAGATGTGTACGGCTCGAAACCAATGCGTTCAACCAGCAAATCGAGCCCTAGAACTTCCTGCAGGCGAACGGGGTTCAGATAGAAGCCTGGGCACAATTTGCCGAAGGCCGGAACAACATCTTCCAGAACGAGGTGCTGCTTTCTCTCGCGACGAAATATCAGAAGTCCGTGGCGCAGAATGATCTGCGCTGGCTCACCCAACGCGGAGTGGTCGTCATTCCGAAGTCGGTTCGCAAGGAACGCATCGCGGAGAACAGTCACGTGTTCGATATCGAACTCGGCGCCGACGACGTGGCGGCCATCGCGACCCAGCGGTCGTGAAGCGGCTGGGCGAGGATATCCGCCCGACCTAGTCGAGACGGACCATGCGAAGCTCACCCGTACCTACCCTCGGACAGTTCCCAGGTCGTCCTCGACAAGATCGAGCTCCGGCGTATCGCTGGGGTGGGCATCCCGGCGCGTCACGGTGAGGTAGGCAACGAAGGCGACGATCAGCAGCGTCAAGACGAGCGAGACTTTGGCGTCACCGATGCCGAGCCCGCCCAGAGATGACTTGCCGGACCAATCGGCAAACGACGCGCCGAGCGGCCGGGTGACGATATAGGCGAACCAGAAAGCGACGATCTCATTGAGCCCGAACCAGCGGTATGCCACGGCCGGTATGGCGAAGAGGACGCCGAAGAGCACACCTGAGGCGAGGTACCCGAGGCCGAAGGTCGCGGCGGTGAGATCTCCGAGGGCGGTACCCAGGGCAAAGGTCGCCATGACCGTCGCCCAGTAGAAGAGCTCACGACGCGGGGTGTCGATACTGTGGATCGACAGCGTCCGTTCATTCAGATACCAGGCGATGAAGATCGCCGCGAGCGCCACGGCAAAGAACGTGCTCGACACGAAATAGGGGATGCCAAGCACGACGTGCAGCACATCGGCGGCCATCGTGCCGAAGACGGCGACCATCGAGACAGCGAACCAGTAGATCCAGGGAACGTAGCGTCGCGCACGCAGCTGCAGCACGAGCGCGACGAGGAGGCCAACGCCGCCAACCACGACGGCAACATACGGATTTATATGGAAAACCAGGTAATCGGAGAACGACTCGCCCATCGCCGTGGTCAACAGCTTGATGACCCAGAAGATGATCGAGATCTGTGGCACCTTGCGCAGAATGCGCAGCGAAAGATACTGATGAAGCGACATGGCGATGTGGTTTACCGGCGCTCGGTCCATCCCAAACTCCTTGGTCGTGCCGCATGCGCTCACGTCGGATCGACGTCACCGCACACATCAACAGGCAGCCCAGCATGTCGCGCCGCGAAGAGAACGTATCAGGCGGCGGGCGGTCTCACCGCATCAACTGTTCGCGCAAGCATTCGTTGCGTGAGGCGCGGAAACGTTGGGCGATTGGTACCAATTCGAGCGGTGTGCCTTGTCTGAAGTGATTCACGGCAATGGAAACGCGCGCGGGGCGGCGTGAATGATTCACGGGTCGTCGACAAACGGTCGTCAGGAAGCGGGCCTGTAACTCGGGCTACCCCCACGCCGTAAGTACGAAGAAGATCGCGCCGAGGACGAACGGCGGCAGCGCCATGCGCAGCAGGTTTCGTTTGATCCGGCCGATCGGTTCGGATCGCTGGCGCCACTCTTCTTCATAGACAAAGGCATCGTGGGTCGTCAGTGACCCAACCCGTGTGTGAGGTACGCCCGGTCCGCGATAGGCCAGCACCGCGACCAGAATCCCTTCCGCCAGCAGCACGAGCGACGCGAACCCGAGCCACTGCAACCACGACGCCCCAATCGCCAGCGTGATGGCGGTCACCGCCGTCGTACCCAACGCCAGCCCAATGCCGCGACCGATGCCGGGTCGGGACCTGATTCGCTCCATGCTGCGTGATCCTCGTCTCATAGCCGGCGGGCAGCGCCGGTTGTGAGCCTTGCTGTCCCAATCGACTCTACGTTCGTCCGCACAGTACGTGCTCCATCGTATCATATGCGACGCATTTGCCAGTTCATCGCTCAATGACGACAATGTGTAACGCTTGCCGACTTTTTCCGTTCTTGCTCGTGAGGGGGAGCCGTATGGACAAGGACCCACTGCTCGAGCAAGCGCAGGGTGGGGATGCGGACGCGCTCAACGAAGTCTTTCGCCACGAATGGCGGTCGATCTTCGGGCTGGCCTACGCCGCGCTGCACGATCGCGGTGACGCGCAGGATGTCACGCAGGAGGCGTTCCTGCGGGCGCTGCGACATCTCGATCAATTTCAGCAACGGGGAATCCCGTTTCACGCCTATCTCGCCACCATCGCGCGCAATCTGATCCGCGATCGCTGGCGCGGGCTGGTGGCGGCAACGGTCCCACTACAGCGCATCGAACTGATTGAACCGGACGACGTCGATACCGCGGTCATCATGACCGATGAACACGCCCATCTACGCGGCATCCTCGCCCGGCTCCCGGAGGACTATCAAACGATCATTCGCCTGCGCGTTCTGGAAGAACGGCCGACCGAGGAGGTCGCCGCGCTGATGGAGCGCAGCCCCGGAGCCGTACGCGTGCTGCAACATCGCGCCATCGTCGCCCTGCGTGCCCAATTCGGCAAGGAGTCGCAGCCATGACACGCCAGACCGACGAACTCGATAGCCTGATCGACCAGCTCAACGCCGGAGATGAGGCGTCGCTACACGAAACGGACGATCCAGAACTGGCGGAACTCATCGGTGCGGTGCAGCGTATCCGCCAACTGCGCGACGCCGCCACACCGGAACCAGACTGGCCCGCTCGCGCCGTCGCCGAACTCACGCGCAACCTGCGCTCCGACGCACCACCTGCCGAGGATGGAGCAGCAACCCGCGAACCGAACCCCGCGCACGATGAAGGCTCGCTCGGCCCGCCTGCACTCGCCTCGATCCACGCGGCCTCTGACCCGCCAAAACGCCGGTCAATTTCGCGCGAACTGGCAAAAATGGCCGCCGCCATCGTCGTCCTCGTGCTCGTCGGCGGTGTGCTGGCGCTGGTCTTCCATAACCAGAGCGGAAGCGATCAGGGTGGCATCGCGGCCGGAGGCACGCCGAGCGCGGTCACGGGAGCGCAGCTGCCGCTGACGGTTACGGCTAATGGCGTTGCACTGCAACTGCAGCGGGTTGATTCGAGCAGCACCGCGACGCTCTTCAGCTTCATGATTCGACTGGCGCCCGGCCAGTTGGGTTCCCACGGATTTTGCTGCGCGCTCGGCCCGGATCCGTCCACCTATCTGACAATCGAGGGCATTACACCCGGACCGGGCGACCCATACGGCTCCGAGGCAGACGGCGGCAGCGATCCCCCGATTATCCGCTTTTCGCTTCAATATCAATCACCGTTCCCAACGGACCGGGCAGTCATCCTCACGATCAAACGGCTGGGATTACCCCCATCGTCCGGAACACCGACGGGAGATCAGGCTTCGACTGTGAAGCAGATAGAAGGTCCCTGGACGTTCCACATTACGCCGGAGATGGTCGCCAACCAACCAAAACCAACGCCCTTTGCCACCAACGCGCGCTTTGGCGGTTTGTCGGTCGAGTCCGCTCAAAAGTTGACGGGTTTCACAATCGTTGCGCCCAGCCCACTCCCCACCGTGCTTACCCAGGGCCATTCGAAAGATCAAAACGAGTTCAACGTCAACGGCTTCGGTCTGGGTGTGCCTGCATCGGTGAAGGCCAACTACGTGATGTTCAACTACGCGCAAGCGTTTGGCGGACCGGTGTATCTCGTTGAGACGACCAACCCGGACGGCGTGCCGCGCATCAACGGCACGAGCGCAACGGTCGTCAATCCGCTGGTGCCCGGAAGAACCGAGACGCTGATGATCAAGACAGGATCGTCCTCCACCTTGAACATCGACAGCGTCGAGGTCAACAGATTCGAGGTCAACGATCCAAACAACACCGAGATTTATTACGTCTGGAGCATGGGCGACGTCCACTACTCGATCCACTACGTCGAATCTCCGGTTCCAGCCCAGCTCAAGCACGTGAGCGACGACGATCTACGCCAGATGGCCACATTGATTATCAGAAAGCGAGCAGGCGATACCGACTCCAGCGCCACGACCGCGGCACCGGCAGCGAGTGTGCGCGGTCCCACACCCAGCGCGGACGGTGGTTACTACAATCTGACATTCGACGAGGCGCAGCAGCTAACGCCGATGACATTGATCACACCAACCTACATCCCGCCGTCCCTCGACAAGAACCGGTTGACGATCATGATTCCGCCAGTACCTCCCGTCGGTAGCCCAGAGGGTCCGCCAACCGGCGCCAACCTTTCGTATCCCGCCAAAGACAACAAGGGTTGGAACGTGGACATCGAAGAGACGAGTTTGCCGATGAATCCCATCGATGCCGGTGACTGGGCCGTGACGCCGACGAGCGGTCGCATCTCCGACATTCAGATCGAGAACACGACAATCGCTCGATACAAGGTGACGGAACACGACGGACAGAACGAAGTCTCCTATTACTGGAATCAAGGTCGCACGACCATGATCTTAACTGCCACGATCGACAGCCCAGCAACTGAGCCGCAAATCGAGCAGATGATTGCGTCGATGATCGAACAGGGGACGTGAGCAACCGGAGCTTCCACACCACATTAGCGCGTCGCGCGCATTGCCGGATGCGCTATTATGGAAAGGGACGCATAGAGCAGATACGATCAGGAGGCGCGACGTGTGGAGTGATGCTCACATTCGATGCCCCAGTTGCGGCGCCGTCGATCAGTCGGTATCGCTGCCGAAGGCGATCAAGATCGGGTCGCAGCCGCGCTATTGGGGCTGGAGTGACGACTGGAGCGTGCTTCCCCGGCTGCCCGGTGCCCTGGAGGCGCGCTGGTTCACCGAACGCGCGCTCGCGCAGTTCAAGCGGCCGGTCACGGCGATCCCGGGTCCGATTCGCCGCTTCGTCGGCGGGTTGATCGTGCTGCTCATCTGTCTGATCGGCATCCCCTTTCTCATTGTCGGTATCCTCATGCTCCTCGTCCTGGAGTTCTACTGGTTTCTTGCGCTATTCGTCGTCTGGCTGGTGGGCATGATGCTGCTGGTTGCCTGGGCACGGGGCGTCACGCTGCGTGATCCGCGCAGTCGGCTCGCCTACGATCGCTGGAGCGGCATGCGCTACTGCCAGTCCTGCGGCGACGTCTTCGATCCGAGAAGCCAGCGGGTCATTCCGGTCAGACACCTGCACGATGAGTTGTATCAACAGAGTTAGAACGAATTGCGAAATGGATGGGCCACGTGCCCGAACTGTAGGGGAGGAGCCAGGGGTTGAAGAAACAACCGGCCACTCCAAGGGACCGTTCATCACCGCCGGGCAATCGCGCGCTCCCCGTCGTCCGCCCGACCATGAATGGATCGGGCTCAGTCCGACCGCCTCCTGAAGGAGGCTCTGGGCGCGTCGACACGGTGCTGAATGATCGGAGAATCCGCGAACGATCGCGCCCCCATGTATCCTGCGCCCCGTTTACGGGGCAATCGGACTGAGCCCGATCCATTCATGGTCGGGCGGTGG
>CALAGB010000534.1 GCA_937891245.1 uncultured Thermomicrobiales bacterium
GCCCGGGAGGACGTTGAGCGTGTCGAGCGTGGCGACGATGCAACCGGCCTCCGCGCTGAATATCCCCATTTGGATTAAGAACACCTTCAATAGCGCCCACCCGGGAACCTGCATCAGCCCCGATGCGGTGAAGAATGGTGCCGTCAAGGGGATCACGGCGATTTCCAACGTCAGTATCGTGACGGTTGAAGGGAGCGGCTTCCTCGGCGTGGCGAGCGTCACCGGTCGTGTCTTTAGCGCGATCGGCCGGGCCGGCATCAACGTCTACATGATCTCGCAGGCGTCATCTCAGCACAGCCTCAGCTTCCTCGTGCCAAATGCCGATGGACCGCATGCCATGCGGGTGCTGGAGCAAGAGCTGGAGCTGGAGCTGCATCGCCAGACGATTCTCAGCATTTCCCTCAACCCCGATCTGGCGGCGATCGCGGTGGTTGGCGCCGGTATGCGCGGCACGCCCGGCGTGGCCGGCAACGTTTTTCAGACGTTGGGGAACAATCGCATCAACATCGTGGCGATCGCCCAGGGCTCCTCGGAGCTGAATATCTCCTGTGTCATCTCGATGGCCGATCTGGAACGCGCCGTGCCGGCCCTGCACGAGGCGTTCGGGCTGGGCAAATAAGCTGACGTTTTCAGGCCGGCGAGGGGTCAGTTCGGGCGTTGTTTGCTGCGACGGGGTTTGGCGTTGGCGCGGCGGACGACGCCACGACTCCGGCCGCGATAGTTGGGCATGATGAAGCTTTGGGGCCGTACACTGGCGGGCGTTTCGGTCGCCGCCTGCCCGCGCGTGGGTCGGACCCTGGCCGCCCAGTCGCGCTCGGCCTCGACGACCTGGGCGACCGGTAGCTCCTGGGTTGATTCAGCCGGTGTGTTTGAACTGAAGCGGGCGAGCGGCTGGTGCTTTCGTTGATTGAGCGTTCGCAGTCCGAGAACGCAGAAGGCGACGATCACCAGCGGAAAGACGATGAACGCCGCGACAAACCCGATATCGCCCAAACTCATAGATACCCCTGCAATGACAAACGCGAGAACGAATCGGATCTTCGCGACACCGGGTCGCACGGGCGTAACCGCGCGTGAGGATGTCCTCACGCGCGGTTACGGTCATTATGTCGTACTAGCTCTCATCTGAGTAGGCGTGCGTCGGCATCTCGAAGTGCTGCTGACCGTCCCAGGAGTGGCCCCAGAAGTGCCAGCGGAACGCTTCGACCAGGCTGCGCAGCGTGGCGGTGATATTCGCCGGATTGGCGTTGCCGTTCGAATCAAACCACGGATCGATGTGTTGCGGTGGCAGCGGACTGTTGCAATCCGCATGGGTCGGCATTTCGCAGTGGCTGCGCAGATCCCAGCTGACGGCGAAGAAGTGCCAGCGGAACGCTTCGACCAGGCTCTTGAGCGTGGCATTCGTCGCTTGCGCGTCGAACGTGCCGTTGGTCACCCAATCGCTGAGCGGATCGCCCACGGAGAAGGACGTGGCGTGAGTCGGCATATCGGGGGTAGTGTTCGCGTCCCACGATTGACCGTAGAGATGCCAGCGGAACGCCTCGA
Organism: uncultured Thermomicrobiales bacterium; assembly: GCA_937891245.1. Lineage (GTDB taxonomy): Bacteria > Chloroflexota > Chloroflexia > Thermomicrobiales > Thermomicrobiaceae > CALAGB01. The sequence goes on from CALAGB010000534.1 coordinate 1,546, forward strand.
CCAGTGAACGGATGGTGGCGTTGATCTGATCATCCTTCGGTGTGCCATCGGCCGTGAACCATTCGCCGTCGCCCTGGTTGCTGGAGACGACGATGTCCCACTGCGCCGTAAAGAGATCATTATCGTTATCCACGGCCGTCGCCGTGACGGTGTAGGTTCCAGCGGCGAGCGACGTGGTCGCCGTGGCGGTCGTGAGATCACCATCGGTCGTGACCGTCGGCTCCAGCGTGATCGACCCGACGGCGAGCGTCAGCGTCTTGATCGCCGAATCGGAGGTGGCCGAGGCGCTGATCGTCACGTTGCCCGGCGCGCTGGTGGAATACGGTTCCGGCGTCAGATTCGACAGCGTCGGAATGGCGGAGTTCTCATTGGGATTCGCGGTATTGGTAATCGAGAAGGTCCAGGTAACGACATTAATCGCGCTGCCGGCCTGCACGGCGATCGTCGCTTCATGCTGGCCATCGGCGAGGCTGCTCGTGTAGGAGACGGTGAAATCCGAGCTGCTTCCATCGACTTCGTAATCGACGACGTTGCCATCGAGCACCATCATGATCCGGGTGGCCGCACCGACGCTGGCATCAAGGTGGACATCAGCACCGACGCTGACCGGCCCGCTGACGACGTAGGACGTCTGACCGGGCGTGTATTTGTCGAACGATATGAGCGCCGAATCGGTGCTCCCGACGACGATAAAGGTCCAGCTCGTCGAGCTTTCAAGCCCGCCTGCGGTGGCGTTCACCGTCACCGAATACCGGCCTTCGGCGAACGGCCATTCGATCGAAGCCGTCTGCTGCAAACTGCTCGGGCCGGCGATTTCCGGCGACAGCTGCATCCCATTCACCGACATCGTCACGTCGCTGATCGGGCTATCCGCTGAGATTTGCACCCCAAGCTGGATGAATCCGGGCTGGTGCACCGAGAGCATCGACGGTGTCTCGTTCGAGAATTTCGGTCCGGTCGCGGCGGCCGATGGCACGACCGCGGCCAAGAGACCGACCATCACGAGGAGCACAACGCCCCAACCGCGTACAAATAACCGTGGCTTCATTCCTCGTTCCCCCTTCAGGAGCTTCAGCACGCGTTAGCCGGAGCGACGCCTGCCGGCTGGTCCCCGATCCGTCATCACATTGCCTGGAATGGACACGCGTTCGCATGCCCTGGCGCTGCCAGTCTCCTCGCGCAAGGAGACGACGGATACATCATCCTACCAGAAGAGATATGACCGACGATCGTAGATCGTATCCGTGCCGACGATGCACATGGCATGCCAGCGACCGGATCGATCGACGTTCGCTACACTCTTAACGTACGGAGTCGGTAAGGAGTCGCTCAGTGCTTATCTGGGTCATTGTCATCGTGTTGTTTGGCCTGCTCCTCGGCGCCGGCGTCGAGCGACTGCTCGCGCGGTTCGGCGTGCGCCGGGAGGACCCCCTGAGCGGCCGGAACGAACTGCGCGCCCGCATTGAATCGTGGCAGACCGAGCACGAGCGCAAGCGTCAACGGAAGTAGTTCGTGCAGAAACGCGGAGACGCAGGGTTCCTAATTTACAAAGATCCCTGCATCTCTGCGCGAGTTCTCTTACTTTGATCGTTGCTCCATCGGTTTCACGACAACTGGCACGTTGCCGTCGTCGACCTGGCGCGAGAACGACATGGCGGCTTCAGCGAATTCGCGCAGACGTTCCTCGACCAGTCGATGGACGCTGCCTTCGGGGAAGTTGCCCCGCTCATCGCGCGTTCCGGGCGGGACGCCGGTCAGAATCTCGATCCCTTCGTCGATGGTGTGTACCTGCCAGATCGAGAACTGGCCGTTTCGTACCGCCCCAACTACCTCATCGTTGAGCATCAGGGTCGGCACATTGGTGGCCGGAATCATGACGCCCTGCTTGCCGGTCAGTCCTTGCGCCTTACAGACGGCGAAGTAGCCCTCGATCTTGTGCGTCGCGCCGCCGATCGCCTGCACCTGCCCGAACTGGTTGACCGAGCCGGTGACCGCGATACCCTGGTGCAGCGGCAGGCCGGAGAGCGCCGATAGAAGCGCATAGAGTTCGGTCGACGAGGCGGAATCGCCGTCGACACCGCCGTACGATTGCTCGAAGGTGATCGTCGCCGTCACCGCCAGCGGCATCTTGATGCCGTAGGTGCCGCGCAAATAGCCCGAGAGGATGAGCACGCCCTTCGAGTGGATGGCGCCTGACATCTCGATTTCGCGTTCGACGCTGACGATATTGCCGCGTCCGAGCGCGACGCGCGCAGTGATGCGCGACGGCTGCCCGAACTGATAGTCCCCGACGTTGAGTACGGAGAGACCATTGATCTGCCCGACGATATCGCTCGTCGTGTCGATCATGATCGTGCCGTTGTCGATCATCTCGCGCGTGCGTTCTTCGATGAGATTGGAGCGGTACACACTCTTATTGATCGCGGTGATCACATCTTCAGCCATCACCGGATCGTGGCCGGAGCGCCGTGCCCAGTAGCTCGCTTCGGTGATGACGTTGGCGATATCGAGCAGGCGTGTCGAGAGCTTGCGCTGATCTTCGAGCATACGCGCGCCGTATTCGACGACGCGGGCGACCGCGCCGCGATCGAAATGGCGGAGTTGCGACTCACGTACCTTGCGACTGATGAAGGCGGCGTAATTGTGGATGTGCTCGTCGCTCCACACCATGTCAGGCGCGAAGTCCGCCCGGACCTTGAAGAGTTCCTGGAAATCCTCATCGAGCGCGAGGAGTGTCTGATAGACGTTTGGCAGACCGATCAGCACGACTTTCAGTTTGAGCGGCACCGGTTCGGGCCGCAGGCGCGCAGTCGGCAGCACGCTCATCTGCTCGCCAAGGTTTTCGATTTGAATCTCGTGGCTGATCAGGCTCCGCTTCAGCGCGTCCCAGGCAAACGGATTGCGCAAGACCTCGGTAACGTGCAGCACGAGAAAACCACCGTTGGCCCGATGCAGCGCGCCCGCTTTGATCTGATTGAAATCGGTCAACATGGCGCCGAGCGCAGCCCGATAGTCGATGCGACCGATCAGGTTGTAGTAGGTCGGATTGCGCTCGAAGATGACCGGAGCACCGCGCGTCTGGCTGTTGTCGATCAACACATTGACGCGGTACCGTGCGAGATGCTCTTCGCGCTGCTGTGCCTGGAGCTGGGCGGCCGGCAGGGTTTGCTGTGGCAGCTCGCCGGCTGCCAGCGGGAAGTCGTGGAGGTGCTGCGGGATATCGTTCTGGATTTCGTTCAGGTAGGCGATAACCTTTGGCAAAAGCGAGTAGCGTTCGCGCAGTTCATCAAGGAAGGGACCGACGACGAAGGTCGCGATCTCGCGATCGAGTTCGCTGGCACGTTGGCCGGCTTGCTTCTCGATTTCGCGCAAATTGCGCAGCGCGTTGGCCAGCTCGGCCTGCACCTCCTGCCCGTGTGTCGTGATCTGCTTCTTCTGTTCTTCGCTGAGCTTCTCAAACGCCTCGGCGTCGATCGGCTTACCGTCGCTGACCGGGATGGTGACGATGCCGGTCGGTGTCATCTCCAGTGAAAAACTGCGCGCTTGCGCGAACTGTTGGAGTTGATTGAGGATCGTGTCGCGTTGTTGAGCGAAGCTGGCGAGTGCGGAGCCCCGTCGGCGCGCATATTCCTCACTCTCGAAGGCCCGCGGGATCTCACGTTGTGCCGCGACGACGAAGTCGTTCATCTCGAGGGCGAAGCGCGCACCCTGCCCGGCGGGCAGGTCGATGGCGTGTGGTTGGTCGGGGTCGACGAAATTGTGGACGTAGATCCAGTCGGGAGGTGTCGGATGCTTGGTGGCCAGATCGCTCAGGTAATCGAGCACGGTGCTTTCGCGGCCGGAGCCAGGACTGCCGGAGAGAAAGAGATTGTAGCCGCGTGTGTCGATCTCCAGGCCGAACTCAATGGCGTCGACCGCCCGTGGTTGCCCGATCGTGCCCGTAAGTGGCGCGACTTCGGCCGTGCTGTTAAACGGCAGGTTGTTCGGGTCCAAGCGCCGGCGCAACTGCTCCGGTGCGACCCGTGCTCGGGTTTGGACATCGTCCTCGGCCATTCAGATCCCTTTCCCGAGAAGTCGATGGCAACGAGTGCACGGCGCACTCGTGTAACCTTGTCTCGTGCATCAGACACGAGGCGCTTACAGGAAGATCGCGGCCAGGATGATGTACGGAATGATGTACGCAATCCAGGCGACGATTGCCGTAACGACCGCTCTGCCGGTCGACGTGAAGTCGAGCGCCTGGCGCAGCGCGATGACGGTCGCGATGAAGACCCAGATGTCGACGACGATGGCGATGATCCACCCGAGAATCGGAATGCCGCTCAGAATGCGGAAAAACGACGGCGTTTGCGCGAAGCCAAGCGTCCGCAAACACTCGCCGAGCGTCGATTGGGTCGCTCGTGTCTCGAAGATCTTGGTCCCGACCACGTAGGCGGCGATGGCGTAGAGCACCCACGAAATGATCGCGGCGATCACCCCGCCGATCAGCCCGCCAAGCCCATCGCTGGTCAGCCCGCCGATACCGGCGAAGATCGCGGTGCCAATGACGATGAAGAGCGCGGTTTTGTTTGCCTTGACATCGCGTTCGACCGCCTCATACGCGTCGGGGTTGAGCATCGCTGCGCCGATCATCCGCTGGCTGACTGAATCCATTCTCCGATGCATAGCTCCATGCTCCCTTCACCAGGCCGACCTGCGGCGTGCCGCTGTTGTTCGAACAAGGATGGGGGATGCGCCGAAGATCGTCAATGCGGTCGGGAGCGGCCCTCACCCTCGGCCCCTCTCCCGTCGCGAACGGGAAAGGGGAGAAGACGCGGTGCGACAGTTGAAATTACCGGTCTGCTCCGTAATACTTATTACATTATTGATCTCATGAACGAAAAGTGTCATCAGTCATAGAGGAGACCGCGTCTGAGCATTGAAGGAATGCACCGTCCATCAGTTGTTGAGCGTATCGAACACGCGTTCGACGCGGTCCTGGGCATTGCCTGTCCGATCGTCGCCGTGGTTCTCGCGGTGCTGGGCGTTCTCGGGCTACTCGGTGGCCTGTTCGGAAGTTACGAGCGAGCATTTCTCTTGGCGTTTGGAGTTGGAAATCTCCTGCTCGCGCTCCCCTTCGCGGCCGCCACCTGGTTGGTGCGTTCACACGAGCCGAGACTTACACGCTGGCGCTGGCTCGCCGCGATCGGTTTGCTGTTGTATTGCCTCGGTTTTGTGTGGCCGTTCGTGGACCGCGTCTGGCGGCTCATGCAATACGAAGGCCATGCGAGCGTCTTCCACTATGCCTGGACCCATTCCGGGATTCTCTTGAATGGCGGTTTGGGCGTTCAAGAGTTCGGTGCGCCGTTCAGCATCTGCCTCCTATTGTTTCTGCTCCGCACACTGCTCGCTCACATCCAGCCGAGCGAAGGAAACGAAGCGTGAGCGCGTAGCCGTAGCCCGGTTTCGGCAACGTGCAGATTGATCGAGCCGCATACTCTCCATCCGTTCGTAGGAGAGGAGCTTGTCTCCTCCCGTCGGTCGCCGCCGTTCCGGCGACCGCGTCCTTCCCGTTTGAGCGGCACCGACACTCGCCGAAGGCCGCCCAATGTCGCCAGTGCGCGTTCCCCGTAGTGTCGGCCACGGGGCCACGGAACGGTCGCCCGAAACGTCGGGCAACCGGGAGGAGCAAGCTTCTCCCCTACGAATATGGGACGCGGGTCATTCATTTCGCAATTCGCCTTAGAGCGCGTAACGGGCCGCGTCTTTGCGTTTGAGGGTGAGGCCGAAGCCGGGGCGGGTGAGATCGGGGTGCAGGACGCCGTCGACCGGGTCGACCACGCCGTCGAAAAGGAGATGATCGCAACGGACGTGATCATGGAAGTACTCAAGATGCCTGACCTGTGTCAGGGCACAACAGGAGTGCAGGTGTAACGAGGGGGCGCAATGGGCCGAGAGCGGCACTGAACGCGCTTCGCAGAGCGCCGCGACGCGCAGGAACTCGCTGATTCCGGCGCAGCGCGAGACATCGGCCTGCAGCACGTCAACCGACTCAGCATCGAGCATGCGGCGGAAATACCTGAGATCGTAGCCGTATTCACCGGCCGCGATGTCAATCGCCGCGGGCGCGCGGTCACGCAGCAGGTGGAGGCCTGGCAGGTCGTCCGACGAGACCGGCTCCTCGAACCAGGAGACGTCCAGCGCGCTGAACGCTTCGGCTTGCGCCAGCGCCTGCTTGCGACTGTAGGCACCGTTGGCATCGACAAAGAGCCGGGTCTCCGGGCCGATCGCCTCACGCGCTTTCCGGACGCGTTCGAGATCGTCCGCCGGATGCGTGCCGATCTTCATCTTGACCATGCCGATACCTGTTTCGACCCAACCGGCCAGTTGACGCTGCAACTGACCGATCGAGTATGACGTGAAGCCGCCGCTGCCATAGACCGGTACGCCATCGCGGGCGGCGCCGAGTAGCGTCACCAGTGGCAGATCGAGCAGGCGCGCCTTGAGGTCCCAGAGCGCGTTGTCGACGGCGGCGATCGCCATCGAGGCGATGCCCGGTCGGCCCAGGTTGCGAATGGCATGCACCATGGCGGCCCAGGCAGCGGGGACCGACATCGCGTCAAGGCCGGTTAAGACGTCGGCCAGCATTGTCTTGATCAGCCGCGCGGTCGCTTCGTCGGCGTAGGTGAAGCCGAGACCGCGCATGCCGCCGGCACGTGGCTCGACGATAACGACCGTCGTGGAGTCCCAGCTCAACGTGCCGTCGGCTTCCGGCAGGTCGGTCGGGATGCGATAGGCCGAGACGTCGAGCCGCTCGATCGGCGTTTCAGGATGGCGTCTGAGTGGCTGAGTCACGCTAGACGACCTCACGAACTTTGTCACGGATGACCGTGCGCACGATGTCCCAGCGGTTTTCGTCACCACGGGCCATGGCGCTGGCGAATTTCTTGGCCTGTTCGACCGTGATGTGGCCCGGCATCGGCGGCTCGTTCGGATCGATGATGCATTCGACCACAGCCGGCCCTTCGGTGGCGAGCGCCTCACGCAGCGTCGCCTCGATCTTTTTCGGGTCGTCGACCGAGAAGCCCTCGGCGCCACAGGCGCGGGCGTACATGGCGAAGTCGATCGGCTGCAGGTCGACGCCGTATTCCGGGTTGCCTTCCTGCGCGATCTGCTCCCATTTGATCTGGCCGAGCGAGTTGTTCTTGAAGATGACGACCTTCACCGGCATCTTGTACTTGACCAGTGTCGCCATTTCGCCCATGAGCATTGTGAAGCCACCGTCGCCGACGATCGAGATAATCTGACGGCCCGGATAGGCGGCCGCCGCACCGATACTGTACGGCACACTGTTCGCCATCGTCGCCAGCGAACCGGAGAGCGAGAACTTCATGTCGCCGCGCATGTCGATATAGCGCGCCGACCAGGTTGCGATCGTGCCGCTATCGCTCGAAACGATGGCGTCATCACGCAGCAGCTTGCTCAGGTGGTAGGTCACGACCTGCGGCTTCATCGGCATGTCGGTCGACGTGCCGCGCTCCGTCATCAGCTGATCCCAATCTTTCTTGCCGTCCTGCGCCTTCTGCAGGAAGTCGAGATCGGTCTTCTGATCGAGGAGCGGCAGGAGCGCACGTAGGACGGCGCCGCAATCGCCGACGAGTCCGACGTCGGTCGGATAACGGAGGCCGATGCGCTCCGGGTCGTAGTCGATCTGGACGCATTTCGCCTGGCCCGGTTCGGGATAGAACTCCATGTAGGGCATGCCGGCCCCGGCGATGATCAACGTATCGCACTCCTTCAGCGCGTCCTGCGAGGGCGCCGTACCGAGCAGACCGATGCCGCCGGTGGTATAGGGACTGTCGTCCGGCAGTACACCCTTGCCGAGCAGCGGCTTGATGACCGGACCGGCGACGGTGCGTGCCAACTGCTCAACCTCGGCACGCGCACCGAGGCAACCACGCCCGGCCATGATGGCGACTTTCGAACCGGCGTTGATCAGTTGGGCGGCTTTCTCGAGTTGGCCGGCCGGCGGCGCGATGCCGTCTGGGGCGAAGAGATCGGCGCTGTGGTGGGAGATGTTGGCATTCGACCGCTGGCTGTCGCCCATCTCCCACATCTGGATGTCCTTCGGGATCGTGATATGTGCTACGCCGTGCCGCGTGAGCGCCGTCTTGATCGCTTCATCGACGACGTTGATGACGTGCTCCGGCCCCATGACGCGCTCGTTGTACTCCGCGACGTCCATAAACAACCGATCGAGATCGACGTCCTGCTGGTAGTGTGTATTGATCAGGTCGTGAAAGGTGTGGCCGGTGATCGCCAGCACCGGCTGGCCGTCGCATTTGGCGTCGTACAGTCCGTTGAGCAGGTGAATGCCGCCCGGTCCGGAGGTTGCCAGGCAGACGCCGAGCCGCCCGGTGTATTTGGCATAGCCGCACGCGGCGAAGGCGGCCGCTTCCTCGTGCCGCACCTGGATGAAGCGCATCTGGTCTTCGTGGGTGCGCAGCGCCTCGAAAATGCCGTTGATGCCGTCGCCCGGAAAGCCGAAGATCGTATCAACGCCCCAAGCGAGGAGCCGTTCGACCAGCAGATCCGCTGTTGTCTTCGCCATCTTATCTCCTTTGCTGCCGTTGCTGCTGCCATCCTGAAATCGAGCCGGCCGGGCGGCGCCAGGAGCGGAACCACCAGACGAACATCGCCATCAACGCGTTGGCCGGTTGTTCTTCAGCCGTCCTTCTCGTCGGTTGGTTCATGCATGCACCTCGCTGCGCGGGCGCCGGGCGAGCGTGCCGTTCGGCGCTTCCCGACGAATCCAGTCGGCCGTGCGTGCGGCCAGCGCCGAAATGGTGATGGCTGGATTCGACGAGCCCTGGGTTGGTAGGACGCTGCCGTCACAAACGAAGAGATTCGGCACGTCCCAGGAGCGGCACCACTGATCGACTACTGATTCCGACGGATCGGCACCCATGCGGCAGGTGCCGACTAGATGCGCGTACCGGTTGACGGCGTGCGTCTCCCGGGCGCCGGCCGCTTCCAACACCTGCTTCGCACGCTCGATGCCCGCCGCCATCATCCGCTTGTCATTCTCGAAAAGATTGAAGCGGACGTACGGCACCGGCTGGCCGTATTCGTCTTTGTCCGTCGGATGCAGCGTGACCATGTTTTCTTCGTTCGGCAGAATCTCGCCGAGCACGCCGAGGCAGGCGTAATGGTTGTATTCCTGCATCTGCCGCAACAGCCCTTCGCCGGAATACCCCTCGCTGATGAGCAGGTGCGACATCGCGATCGGTAGCGGAGCGACAGTTTGCAGGGCGTAGCCGCGCACGAAATCGTTGTGCGGGTCGGTCTCGTAGAACTCCTCGGTCGTCGCGCAGGCGGGCGGGGATTTGTACTGCCGGATCATTTCATCGAAGCGGCCCCAGACGACCGGCCCGGCCTGCGCCATCAGATACTTGCCGACCTTCCCGCTGGAGTTCGCCAGGCCATCGGGGAACTGAGGCGACGTGGAATTGAGGAGGATTCGCGGGCTCTCGATGGCGTAGCCGGCCACCACGACGGCGCGCGCCCCTTGCTCCTCCTCGACATGTGTCCCGTTGCGCAACGTCCGGTGATAACGTACGCCGCGAACGAGTCCGTGTTCGTCGAGCGGAACGTCAAACGCCATGCAGCCGGTGCGGATTTCGGCGCCGTGCGCGACGGCATCGGGAATGTGACTCACCATGATGCTGCTTTTGGCGCCGACTTTGCAGCCGAGCAGGCAGAAGCCGCGCTGGATGCAGTGTGGGCGTTTACCGACCGCTCCGGCAGGGATCGCCACCGCGCCACCGGCGACGACGGGAATGCCGAGATTGACGCAGCCTTCGATCAGCTTCTGTCCGGCGCTCCCGGCTTGCAACGGCGCGTACGGATAGCCGTGCGGTTTTCCCCAGGGATAGCGCGCCGGGCCGGAGACCGGGTACTCGCGTTCCATCGCCTCGTAATACGGCTCGAGATCGTCGTAGTCGATCGGCCAATCGGCGGCGACGCCATCGCGCGTGCGCACTCGAAAGTCCGACGGATGCAGGCGCGGGCAGAAACCGGCGTAGTGAATCGTGCTGCCGCCGACGCCGCGCCCCGAATTGTTGGCGCCGAGTTCGAGCGGATTGCTGCCGCCGATGATGCGCAGGTCATTCCAAAAGAGCGCGCCCGACCCTGCTTCATCCGAGACCATGTCCTCTTCGGTATCGTGCCAGGGGCCCGCTTCGAGCACGACGACCGAAAAGCCGAAGCGCGCCAGACGTTGGGCCAGCACGCCGCCTCCAGCGCCGCTGCCGACGATGCAAAAATCGACCGGCTCACTTGGTGAATACTCGCGCATGTCGTCATCGAGAATCCAGTCGGGTGAGAGATGGACGTGCAGCTTCATCGCACTTCCTCACTCTCCCACGGTTCTCGGTCACCATGATTGAGCGACAGATAGCCGCGCGGGTAGGCCGGACCACCGAATCCGATTTCATCCCAGGCGTATGGATGGGCGTAGTAGACACCGGCGACCTGTCGCACCGCGACGAATTCCCACCACCGCGCAGCCGGCATACGCTGCCAGACATCGCCCGGCGCGCGACCGTCGTGGATCACATCCAGCACCTCCTGTCGCCGTTCGACAGCGAGGCGCGTGAACGATTGGTCGAAGAGCGCGTGCGCGGTTTGTTCTACGCCCTCGAGTCCCCAATCCCAGGCGACATCGTTCGGCGGCATATCGTCGAAGCGAAAGGCCTCCACATGTTGCTGGCAGAGGTCATCGATCCAGGGCGCGAGCGGCACGCGCTTATCTGGCGGACGGTGCGTTTGCGGGATGATCAGGTCGCAGAGCGCTTCGAGCGTGGCGCGTGCCGCCGGGTCGAAATGCTTGAACTCCGGCACATTGTGGACGCGATCGAGGACGACCCGGCGCGTGGCATCGTCCCAGTGGTCGCGCTGGCGCAGGACATTGGCCTTGGGATAGCGGTTGTGGATCATGAATCAGTGAGCCTTCCCTTTAAGCAGCGATGCGATGAGTCCGAGCAGCCCGACCGAACAGAGGAGCAGGGGGGCGAAAATCGGCGGCCCCATCACGACGTTGAAGCGCAGGTTGGTGAAATGTCCCGGCATACGTCTGATGCCGCGCAGGTGCAAGAGGAAGCCGATCATGCCGTCGGCGAAAGCGGCGATGGAGAGCGCCGGTAAGACGCGCGCGGCCATCCGCGCCGAGCGCATGGCGGCGACCGCCGCGATAACCGTCGGCGGCGTCAGCCAGACCGGCGTCCACATCCAGCGCTGGTTGAAACTGCCGCGCAGGTGCTCGAAGTAGGCTTCGCCTCCGGCCAGCGCACCGAATGCGGCGGTCGTCAACGCCATAACCTGCTGGAAACGCTCACGGGAAACACCCGTTCCGAAACTTGAAGATCGCTTCGACGTTCCCGGTGTGATCAGAGATGCCAGCCGCGAGGGCGTCACTTCAGGCCGCAACAGGCTGCCGCAAAAACCGAGCACGCCGACCATTGCCGTCAGCAGAGGTGCGAAGATCGGCGGGCCGATCACGATATTGTATTGCCCAAGCTTGAAGCCACCGGCCAGTCGTCCGATCCCGCGTACATGGAGTGCGGTACCGATGACGCCGTCCGCCAGCCAGGCGAACGACAACAGCCGGAGCGGTCCGCGCGCCGCCTTCGGTTTCACCAGCGCGGCAGCGGCCGCCAGCAGCGTCGGCGGCGTCAGCGCGACCGGCGTCCACATGAACGGATCCTTGAAGGCGCCGCGCTGGTGCTGCAGGTAGGCTTCGACGCCGCTCACGAGCGCCGCGAAGCCGGTTACGAGCGCCATGCTCCGTTCGAAACGCCCCTGCCGGATCTCCTTGCGGGCCAAACGGGCTTCGGTTGCGATACGTTTCCAGTTCGTCATTAATGCGCCGCCGGAGCCTGCACATGATGATGCCGCTCGGGATCGATTGATCCAGATGCCGGTGCCGCCTCATTCCCACGTCGTCGTCGCAACAACCCCTCAGCAAACCCGCCACCCAGCAAAATGGCGACGCCTGCCGTCACCACCGCCGCCAACCCGACGATGCCGGCCTCAAACAGCGCTTCCCGATCCATGGAAGATCCCTTCCCGGCGCACAGCCTCATTGACGCGCCCCGAATGTCGAGACGGTGATAACCAAGACCCGTCGCATCAGGCGGGTGCTGGAGCGGTAGTCGCAGCGCGTATGCCACGATGAACGTATTGGTTTGACTCGTCTGCCTGCTATGATGCGGAAGATCGAATGAGCAGAGCAATGCAAGCCGGGGCGGGATACGCCCGGGACGGGAGCGATAGATCTGATGGCTGACCTGATTTTTGAGCCGATGTACGTCGTCGCGGAGCGGATGCGGCGGGGCGAGGTGTCGGCGGTTGAGCTGACTGAAGCGGCGCTGGCGCAGGTGGATGCGTGGGGCGATCGGATCAATCCGTTCGTGACGCTGACGGCTGAACTGGCGCGGGAGATGGCGCGGGAGCGCGATGCCGAGCTGGCGAGCGGGACCGATCGCGGGCCGTTGCATGGCGTGCCGGTGGTGCTGAAGGATCTGCTTGAGACGAAGGGCGTGCGCACGACCGGCGGTTCGAAGGCGCTGAGCGACAATGTGCCGGAGGAAGACGCGACGGTCGTGCGTCTGCTGCGCAAGGCAGGGGCCGTCTTCGTCGGCAAGACCGGCATGCCGGAGTTCGCGACCGAGCCGACGTCGGTGAATGAGACGTTCGGGGCCGTGCATAACCCGTGGAATCTGGCGCTGGATACGTCCGGCTCGAGCAGCGGCACCGGCGCGGCGGTCGCCGCCGGGATGGCCTGGTGCGGGCCGGGATCCGATACCGGCGGCTCGATTCGCATGCCGGCCGCCGCATGCGGACTGGTTGGTCTCAAGCCGACGTATGGGCGGGTCAGCCTGCGCGGTGTGCTGCCGCTCTCTGCCTCGCGCGATCATATCGGGCCGATGGCGCGCACGGTGCAGGACGCGGCGCTCCTCATGAACGCGCTCGCCTGGTACGACGAGGCGGATATCTATTCGCGTGATGCGCCGGTCGAGGATTACGCGGCCGGACTCGAAGGCGGCGTCGCCGGACTGCGTGTCGGCGCGTTCAGCAACGATGGTCGGGAGCCGATTGCTCCCGATATTCTGGCGGGCTTCAATGCCGGGCTGCGGGCGCTGGAGGCGGCCGGAGCCGTGATCGAGCCGGTCGACGTGGCTGAATTTTTCACCGGGTTGAATACCGGAGTGATCTACGTGGCCGACGTCTTCGCGCATCACGGACATTTCCTGAGCGAGCAGCCGGAGAATCTGTCGGCCGAGGTGCGTCGCACGTTGGAAAAGGGGCGCGATACGAGC